>JAHWYE010000240.1 GCA_020028195.1 Nitrospirota bacterium | reverse complement strand
GAAGGAGGTGAAAACGGTTCATGGCCAAGGTAGAGGGAAAGAAGGCAGAGGGAAAGGTGGCGAAGTTGGCCTCGCGCGAGGTCAACGGTCAGGCTGTCCGCGTGTATCCCTGTCCCGCCGACGGGACCAAGATGACCTGGGTCCGCTACTATGGGGGGAACGGGCGGGGAAGGACTGTCCTGCGATGTGACAAGTGCGGGGCCATCAAGGGACGATCCGAACTGTAACCCGGGGGTCGAAAAGACACAGGGGGGGCATAGCCCCCCCTTCTTTTTTTCCTTACATCCTGGCGATCGCCGCAGGTATTTTCAGGCGGCCGCTGAAAATCTCGTATCGTTTTGATGTGAATTCTGAACGGTTGGCGCGAGAAAGGGCGCTTCGTTTCGAGCCGGTGTGGCCAAGCAATTCTGTCGGTCCCGGTCCCACCCGCCTCTGAAACCACAAACGGTTGGATCTAGGCAGGCTGGATGGGATATAATACTTGAATGTGGACAGTGAAGTGCAAGGCTAACTTTTGAAGCTACCGCACTATGTTGGAGGCGAGGATCCGGTGAGAATTGCGCAAATTGCCCCGCTGTATGAGAGTGTACCCCCCAAATATTACGGGGGGACAGAACGGGTGGTTTCGTATCTCACGGAGGAGCTGGTTCGGCAAGGGCACGACGTCACGTTGTTTGCGAGCGGGGATTCCGTGACCAGGGCTCGCCTGATCGCACCCTGTCGTCGCTCTCTCCGTTTGGACAAGTCCTGTATCGATCAGCTAGCCCATCACGTGCTTCAACTGGAGAAAGCGTTTCGGGATGCGTCCCAGTTTGATATCATCCATTCCCACCTCGACTATCTACCCTTCCCGCTGGCGAGGCGTCAGAGGATACCGGTGGTGACCACCCTGCACGGACGCCTCGACATCCCAGACCTCGTCCCCCTGTACCGAGAGTTTTCAGAGATGCCCGTCGTCTCCATTTCCGACGCCCAGCGCCAGCCTTTGCCGTGGCTCAATTGGCAGGGCACCATGTACCACGGGCTGCCGGAGAACCTGTATACCTACCGGGAGAAGCCAGGGACGTATCTGGCCTTTCTTGGCCGCATCAGTCCTGAAAAGCGGGTGGATGCGGCCATCGAGATTGCCAAGCACACAGGGATGGAACTCAAGATCGCAGCCAAGGTTGATAAGGTGGATCGAGAGTACTTCACCGAAGTCATCCGCCCGCTGCTCGATCACCCGCTGGTCGAGTACGTGGGGGAGATCGGGGAGGGAGAGAAAGATGAGTTTTTGGGAAATGCCTATGCGCTCCTCTTTCCCATTGACTGGCCGGAACCCTTCGGGTTGGTGATGATTGAAGCCATGGCCTGTGGGACGCCCATCATTGCGTGCCGTCAGGGGTCTGTCTCCGAAGTGATACAGGAGGGCGTCACGGGCTTTATCTGCGATAGCGTCGAGGAGGCCGTCCGGGCCGTGGAGCGAATCCCAAGCCTGAGCCGGAAGGAGTGTCGCCAGATTTTTGAGAAACGGTTCACGGTAAGGCAAATGGCGCAAGGGTACCTGGCCATTTACCACCGGCTACTCAGGCGGACGGTACGGTTTGCCGCCTGAGATGGATTCGAGGAACCATGGAAGACATCATTCGCATCAGAAATCAGTTCTATATTCTGGCGACCTCTTCCCTCGCGGACGATCGGACACGTGTTCTGAAAGACGGGGAGACCTTCGCTGTTCTCGACCGCTACGGGGACATCGAGCCGACAGGCCTGGGGGAACAAGGACTGTATCATGAGGGGACCCGATTCCTGAGCCGCCTGGAGGTGCGGCTTGATGGGCAGCGTCCACTGCTGTTGAGCTCAACGGTCAAAGACGACAATTCCTTCCTCGCGGTGGATCTGACTAACCCGGATATTTCCCTCGATGGTCAGGTGGTGCTGCCTCGGAACAGTGTGCACGTCTTCCGGTCGAAGCTGGTGTGGCAGGGCTGTTGCTACGAGCGCTTCCGGTTTCATAACTTTGCCCCCTGTCCTATAGAGATCTCTTTCGCCTTGCGATTAGCAGCCGATTTTGCCGACATATTCGAGGTGCGAGGGGTCAAGCGAGCCCGGCGAGGCACTCTCCTTCCCCCCGAGGTGGAAGATGGGGGCTTAATCCTTGCTTATCGGGGGCTGGATGGCGTCCTCCGTCGGACCTGCCTGCGATTCTTCCCCGACCCGGAAACCCTCACCAACTCCGAGGTTACCTGGACAATCCGAATAGCTCCGCGGGGTGAGGCCATGGTTTTCCTCACGGTGTCCTGCGAGAACGCACCCCCTGGTCCCGCCATCTGGACCTACGATCAAGCGGCCATGATGGCGACCGAGGCCTTGCGTCAGGCCAGCTCCAAGATCTGTGGTATCTATACCCCCAACGAGCAGCTTAACGACCTGGTGAATCGTTCGCTCGCGGATCTCCACATGATGGTCACGAACACCCCTGACGGCCCCTTCCCCTATGCCGGGGTCCCCTGGTTCTCGACGCCCTTCGGGCGGGATGGACTCATCACTGCCCTGCAATGTCTGTGGGTGAATCCAGTGATTGCCCGCGGGGTCTTGGCCTTCCTGGCCTCTACCCAAGCCAAGGAGGCCATTCCTGAGCGCGATGCCGAACCCGGCAAGATCGTCCACGAGATCCGTGGAGGGGAGATGGCCGCGCTTGGCGAGATTCCCTTCGGGCGCTACTACGGCAGTGTCGACGCCACCCCCCTCTTTGTCGTCCTGGCCGGAGCGTACCACGACCTCACCGGAGAGCTGGCCTTTATTCAAGCTCTCTGGCCTGCTATCGAGAAGGCCCTCGACTGGATTGATCGCTGGGGCGACATTGACGGAGACGGTTTCGTGGAATACTCGCGGCGGTCTCCTCATGGCCTGACCCACCAGGGTTGGAAGGACTCTGAAGACGCCGTATTCCACGCCGATGGCACAGTGGCGAAAGGTCCCATCGCCCTCTGCGAGGTGCAGGCATACGTCTATGCCGCTAAGACGGCGGCGGCCGCACTGGCCCATCGTCTCGGCAACACCGCATTGGCCGAGAGGCTCCAGGGCGAAGCCAGGACCCTCCAAGGACAATTCGAGGAGGCCTTCTGGTGCGAGGACCTTGGGACGTATGCCCTGGCGCTCGACGGCGACAAACGCCCCTGTCGGGTCAAATCCTCGAACGCGGGGCAGTGTCTGTTCTCCGGCATCGTCGCCCCAGAGCGAGCCCGTCGAGTGGCCGAGACATTGCTCCAGAACGACTCCTTTAGCGGCTGGGGGGTGAGGACTCTGGCTGCCTCCGAAGTCCGCTACAATCCCATGTCCTATCACAACGGCTCCGTCTGGCCCCACGACAACAGCCTGATTGCCCTTGGGCTTGCGCGTTACGGGTTGACTGAGCCGCTCCTCCGCATTTTTACGGGGCTCCTCGATGTCAGCCTGTTCACGGAGCTTCATCGACTGCCGGAGCTTTTCTGCGGCTTTCACCGCCGCCCCGGAGAAGGTCCCACCCTGTATCCGGTAGCCTGTGCGCCCCAGTCCTGGGCCTCCGGATCGGTGTTCCTCCTCCTCCAAGCCTGTCTCGGGCTCTGTTTCAACGCCGCAGAGCAGGAAATCCGCTTCTCCCGTCCTGTGCTCCCCGCATTCCTCGAGACGGTTGAGCTGAAGGGGCTCCGAATAAATGGAGGCTCGCTCGACTTGCTGCTGCGCCGCCATGCGCAGGACGTCGGGATCGAGATCGTTCGGAAAGA
>JAHWYE010000239.1 GCA_020028195.1 Nitrospirota bacterium | reverse complement strand
TTGGGCAACGTCCTCGTGCTCATGCCGCCGCTCGTCACCAAGGTCAACGAGTTGACGCGGATGGTCTCGATCCTGCACAAATCCATCCGCGCCGTCACAGAAGCCTGAACTCTCATTGAGTAGGATGGGGTGAGAGAATTCGGAACCAGTCAGGAGACTTCGATTCGTTCGCCGCAGCGGCACTTAAGCAATTCCGCAGCGCTCCCTTCTTTGATGAAGACTTCCACCTGCCCGTTGCTGTTGATCAGGGCATGAGGCGCGAGTGCGTTACCCTGGGCGTAGGCAGTGACCAGCCCTTGGATCACGGCGCCACCTACGCGGATCGTGACCTCGGAGTGAGATCTCTTGGTCACGCCTTGGACTTCCTTGAGCTGCAGCGGCGTGACGTTTGAGATGAGATTACCGAAGTGATCCACGTAGACGATCCGGCCAACCAGGGCTTTGCCTTCCCATGACGGCTCGTGGATCGGCAGCTTCACATAGTCGCGAATCAGCCGCCCAAAGGACCCGGGCGGTTGACCCTTGGTAAGCCAGGCCGCTGCTGGCGCAAACAGGTCCCGGCCGTCAAAGGTCGCCCCTTCAGAGTCCAGACGGTACTGTTTGTTGTCGATCTGCCGCACCTCAACCGACAGCTCTTCCTGATAGATGTAGGTCAGCAAACCGTTGTCCGGCGCCAGGAAGTAGTATCGGGACGTCGTGACCAGCAGCGGCTGCCTTGCGCTGCCGACTCCAGGGTCCACGACCGCGACGTGCACCGTCCCGTCCGGGAAATACCGGTATGAAGACTTGAGAAGGTACGCCGCTTCCTCGACTTGATGCGGGGTCACTTGGTGGGAGAGATCCACGATTCTGGCCTGCGGGTTGACGTTCAGGATCACACCTTTCATGCTGGCAACGAAGTAATCCCGGTCGCCGAAGTCAGTGAGCAATGTAACAACAGAGATGGCGGAGGGCATACTCGCTAGAGTAAACCTTTAGCGGTGATACGTGACGAGTAATGAGCCGTTCAGTTCAGAGTTCCTCGAACCGGATTTCCTGGATCTCGTATTCGACGATCTTGGCTGGTGTGGTCACCTCCACCTGATCCCCAACGCGGCGTCCGATCAAGGCTTTGCCAACCGGCGACTGGACCGAAATCTTTCCGTTTTTCAGGTCAGCCTCATCCTGCCCCACCAGCGTGTACTGCCTCTTCTGGTTGGACTGCACATCCATCAGGACCACGGTCGCTCCAAATACCACGGTCTCACTGGACAGGTTGGCGGTCTCGATGATCCGAGCGTCGGCCAGCCTGCGTTCCAGCTCATTAATCCGGGATTCGATGAACCCCTGACGCTCCTTGGCTGCCTCGTACTCGGCGTTCTCGCTGAGGTCGCCATGTGATCGGGCTTCGGCAATGGCCTCGATCACTTTCGGCCGTTCCTCTCTTCGCAGCCGGTCTACTTCAGCCTTGAGCGCTTCATAGCCTTTCTTGGTAATCGGTGTCGGCATATTCCTCTCTCTATCCTCTAGCCTCTCGCCCCTTGCCTGCATGGTACTCCTGCAATGACCGGATCGTCAGTCCTTTGTTTAGGGTAGCCTCGATGGCCGTCACCGCCGCTCTGGCGCCTGGCATCGTCGTGCAGTAGGGAAGCCCGTGCTGAAGCGCCTCGCGCCGGATCGACGCTGAGTCGACCTGGGAGGATTGGTTCCCAACTGTGTTGATAACCAGACTAATCTCCCCGTTCTTGATATGGTCCACGATGTGTGGTCGCCCTTCCTTGACCTTGTTCACGGTCTCGACTTCGACCCCCTGCTCCCGGAGATAGGCCGCTGTGCCACGCGTCGCTTCGATCCCAAACCCAAGCCGCCCCAGCCGACGGGTGACCTCAAGCGCCACCGGTCTGTCCTTCTCCCTCACGCTGATGAACACTCTTCCTGCAGTCGGGAGCGGGGCTCCGGCCGCAGCCTGAGACTTGGCATAGGCCCATCCGAAATCGCCGTCAATCCCCATGACTTCTCCCGTGGACTTCATCTCCGGACCCAACAGGACATCCACGCCGGCAAATTTGGTGAAGGGGAAGACAGCCTCCTTGACTGTCATATGCGCCACCGTCGGCGCCTCCGTAAAGCCGAGTTCGTCCAGAGTTTTCCCGACCATGACCTTCATGGCCAGTTTGGCTAGCGGCACCCCGATCGCTTTGCTGACGAACGGCACTGTGCGTGACCCACGGGGATTGACCTCCAGCACATAGAGCAGACCATCTTTGACGGCAAACTGCGTATTCATCAGACCGATCACTCCCAACTCCTTGGCCAGCGCCGTCGTCTGGCGTCGGACCTCGGCGACGACGTCCGCGCTGAGCGTATAGGGAGGCAGTGAGCAGGCCGAGTCCCCGGAATGGACGCCGGCCTCCTCAATGTGCTCCATAACCCCTGCTACCACCACCCGCCGTCCATCCGCGATCGCATCGACATCGATTTCAATGGCATCCTGCAGGTACTTGTCGATCAGCACGGGATGGTCCGGCGAGGTCCTGACGGCTGATTCCACATAGGCCACCAAGCTCGACTCATCGTAGATGATCTGCATGGCGCGTCCGCCCAAGACATATGAGGGACGGACCATGACTGGATAGCTGATCGCGGCGGCGACGCGCGCCGCTTCCTCGACCGTTCGCGCCATCCCGCTGGCTGCTTGCCTCAGCCCCAGCCGATCAATCAGATCCCGGAACCGCTCCCGGTCTTCGGCTCGATCAATGGCATCAGGACTCGTACCGAGAATCGTCACGCCGGCCCGCTCCAGTGGGAGCGCCAGTTTCAGCGGCGTCTGTCCACCAAACTGGACGACCACCCCGATTGGCTGCTCCCGATCTACAATGTTCAGCACGTCTTCTTCCGTCAAGGGCTCGAAATACAGCCGATCCGAAATGTCATAGTCCGTGCTGACGGTTTCCGGATTGCAGTTGACCATGATCGTTTCAATGCCCTCCTCCCGGAGGGCGAAGGCTGCATGCACGCAGCAGTAATCAAACTCAATCCCCTGCCCGATCCGGTTGGGCCCACCGCCGAGAATCACCACTTTCTTCCGACCGGTCGGGCGAGCTTCACAGTTCTGCTCATAGGTGGAGTAGAGGTACGGGGTCTGCGCTTCGAATTCAGCCGCGCAGGTATCCACCCGCTTGTAGGTCACTTGCCGGTGAGTTCCGGCCAACCCGTCTGTACGCCACCGCCGGACTTCTTTCTGGGCGACCCCGAGCAATTGACCAATCCTCTCGTCGGAGAAGCCAAGCTTTTTCGCTTCCCACAATAAATCATCGTCAAAAGTCCCAAAGTCCGAAGGTCGAAAGTCCGATGATTGTTTACTTTTAACTTTTGACTTTTGACTTGCTTCTTTTAGGCGATCTTCGAACTCGACGATTTCACGGATCTGGTCCAGGAACCAGGGGTCAATCTTCGTCAACGCGAACAACTCTTCGGTCGGCAGACCCAGACGCATCGCGTCAGCCAGGTGCCAGAGCCGATCCGGATGAGGAGTTCTGAGCGCTTTTCGAACACGGGCCACCGTCTCATCCCGCCGGTTCATGTCAGGAGGAACCGTCCCATCAAGCGACTGGAGGGAGACGAGGCCGGCACGATTCACTTCCAGGGACCGCACGACCTTCTGCAGTGCTTCCTTGAACGTCCGGCCGATCGCCATGGCCTCCCCGACCGACTTCATCTGGGTCGTCAAGGTGGGATCGGCGCCTGGAAATTTCTGGAAGGCGAACCGCGGCATCTTG
>JAHWYE010000238.1 GCA_020028195.1 Nitrospirota bacterium | reverse complement strand
CTCTGGAACGCCCACCAGGGTAGGACAAGGAGCATGAGAAAGAAGATCGCGGCTCCGCTTCCTGCAAGGTGGCCGATGCCCGATGCACAACCCAGCAATGCCGCGGAGATCACGAACGTGGTGGCGGCCTGAGCAGCTCGTCGCCTGATAAGGTGGCCTAGTCCCGGCAGAAGCGCCGAGAGCAGGGCGGCTAGGGGATCATAGGAATGGACAGAGATCGGGGAGCCTGTTGCCATGCCTCTACGACAGGACGTGCGGAACTGGGTCGCCGGCGAGTGAATTAGGAGACGCGGGCCGAGCGCTTCTGCCGGCCTGATGGTCTGGCCAGGTTGGCCGAATAGGTGGAGGTTGATTCGTCAAGGTCGGCTGGATTGTCCTCGGAGGGAGCAGTGAGGCGGTTCTGGACAATCGTCTTGTCAAGCCGGAGCCCGCACTGAACGCAACGCCATCCCTGAAACTGTCCCCCGTGTTCCCGTATTACTTCCTGGATCAGCAGGCCTGCGCACTTCGGACAATTCATCGGTAGTTTCCTATGGAGTGTCTCAGGTCTCATTGGTTCAAACCGGGCAGCCGGCACAGTCGACCGGAAGGCCGCATGGGCGGTGTCCCAGGAGGGCTGAGGCTGGTGTTACCCGCCCAAGGTGTCGAGGACCTCCTTCAGGCTCTTCATGATGCAGGTAAAGATCGGGGTGTCCCGCAGCGTATATCGGCTGCCCTCCGTTTCGCGCAGGGCCATCACCAAGTCCAAGAAGTCTTCAGGTTTGTCGCTCTCGAAGGCCACCACCCATTCCTGATCGTCCAGGCCGAAGGAGTAGGTGGTGTTCAGCTTCACAGACGGAAACCTGTGCCCGACTTCGATATGCTCGTCCATCATCCCTTGGCGGGCCGCCTTTGTCAGCAGGAACCACTCGCGGGTTTTCAGGAACGGATAGACGAAGATGTATTTGCCTTTCCCAGGAACGATTGTCAGGCGTTTGCTCTCCTGGCCCTCATGGACATGGTGGTCAACATAGATGGAGCGCTTCGTCATCGAGAGATAGGAGTAAGGCGATGTGAGGTACTTCCCCAATCCCGTGGCCAACAGTTTCGAGGTCATTTCCTGAAAGAGTTCCAGTTCGTAGCCAATCCGCCAAAGCATGAAGTCACAGTCGCCGCGAATTCCCACCAGGGTATAAGGGATGATCATGACTTTCCCGGTGTACTCTTCCATGACCCGGAGAAACTCCTGCTTGCCTCGGCTCCGTTCATCTTCAGGCAACCTGCGCCATGCAGGATCGACCTTATAGAACGCGAAGTTGACATACTGGCGCTTGCTGCTCTGCTCAGGGCTGCCCATTGCCTTCCTCCTTACAACTCCAACAGTTGTGAACCGGGCGAGGGGGGGATTTTCTATCACTTGCCCCCCGTTTGTCAACTCAGCGGGATCCCTCGCCGAGGCCGTTGACAGGGGCCAAGCGATCTGATACTGCCTCCCGTTCATGGGTGGGTCGTCCCTTCGGTATGGATCGCTCGGAATCGGTGTGACACTTGTTCTTGTTTGGGTCTGCTCTATGGCTGCTGAGGCGATAGAAGTGCAGCCCACTCGTGCCCAAATTGAGGCGGCGCTGGAGCGAGGACGAGCCGCTGCTGTGGCGAGAATCCCTCCGGATCGCCTGTACGCCTGGTTCGGCACCCCCAATGAGCTGGAACCGCGCGGGTTTCTAATGACCAAGGTGGTGGGGCTCACCGTGATGGCCGCGCATTTTGCACTGCGATCGGCGACTCCCAGTGAATCCGAGATTGCGCGGATCCTCGAGGACCAGGCGCTGTTGATCAACGTCGTCATTTTTGGGGACCGCCCGAATTTCGCCGTGGACAGCTACATGGTGGTCGAGCAAGGGGGACACACGATCAAGCCGATCAAAGTCCGCTTCGACGGCCAGGCCAGTCGTACATCTGTCTGGCCGCAGGCTCCCGCCTATCGGGCCAAAGTGGTGGCTTCGTTCCCCTACGAGGGACTGGACCCTCGCGCCAAGACCAAGGTCTCTGTCTTTCCAGCCGGCGGAGGGCAAGTCTCCTTTGAACTCGATTTTTCGCAGATCGAGTGATTGGACGATTCGCAGGAATCCCTCCGTGCCGAGGTGAAGAAGGCGAACCCATGATGCAACGGGCGGAAATCATCGCGGTCGGATCCGAGTTGCTGCTGGGAGGACGGGTGGATACCAACTCTTTGTTCTTGACGGAGGGACTTGCTTCAGCCGGAATCGAGGTGCGGTTCAAATCAGTGGTTGGGGATGAGGAGGCTGATATTATCAACGCCATCAGAACCGCTTCCGGCCGTGCCGAGGTCGTCGTGCTAACCGGGGGACTGGGACCCACTCTGGATGACCGGACCAGGCAGGCAGTGGCGCACGCAACCGGGCGTCCACTGCGTCGGCGTGCTGAGGCGTTCGAGGGAATGCGCCGGCGGCTGGCTGTGTGGGGGCGGACTCCCACGGCTGCGCAACTGCGCCAGATCCTCATTCCATCTGGAGCGGAGGTGCTTGCCAATCCGGTCGGGTCGGCACCGGGCTTTTGTCTGAAGTGGAAGGGCTGCGTGCTTGTGGCCTTACCAGGGGTGCCGTCCGAAGCCAAACAGATGTTTGCTGTCGCAGTCGCTCCGAGGCTCACCCGAGAAGCGGCTGCTCAGGGACGGCAAGGACGTATTGAGCGGCGTGTGCTGCAGACATTCGGGCTACCTGAATCTGATCTCGACCTGCAGCTCAGGGGAGTGATACCTGCGGGGAGCGGCGTCCGGCTTGGATTGCTGGCTTCTCCTCTAGGCGTGCTGGTTTCCCTGACTGCCTGCGGGAGTGGGTCAGAAGTGAATAAGAAGGGGGACGGTGTCCTGGATCGGTTGGTGAAAGGCGTGCGAAAACGGATCGGAGCCTATATCTATGCCGAAGGCGACGAGACGATGGAAGAAGTGGTAGGCCGGCATCTGGTGTCGAGCCGTCTAATGCTCGCGGTGGCCGAGTCCTGCACTGGGGGCCTGATCGGGCACCGGCTTACTCAGGTGCCAGGCAGTTCCACCTACCTTGATCGTGTCGCGGTCTGTTACAGCGATCAAGCCAAGATCGAGCTCCTTGGCGTCACGACACACCTCATTCGTCGCAATGGAGCGGTGAGTGCGGAGGTCGCTGCGGCGATGGCCAGAGGCATACGTCTGCGAAGTCGTGCCGGAGTGGGACTGAGCGTCACGGGGATCGCCGGCCCCGGCGGTGGCACAGCCCAGAAGCCCGTCGGGTTGGTCTATATCGGCCTGAACGCAGGAAGGAGTGGTCAGCCCAGCTTGATCAGAGAGTTCCGCTTTCATGGAGATCGCCACTCGATCAAGCTGCGGGCGTCGCAAGCCGCGTTGGAGCTGTTGCGGCAATGGTTGGTCAGATATGGGCCGCGTATACGATCATGATCAGAACCTTTGTTGCAATTGAGCTAGATGAAGAGATCCGCAAGGCGATCGCCGGAACCCAGAGACAGGTTCAGGAACAGCTCATGAAGCAATTACGCCACACGGCTTCGGATGTCCGAGTGCAGTGGGTCCGACCGGATTCGATCCATCTCACGCTGAAGTTCCTGGGAGACATTGATGAGGCGCGGGTCGAAGACATTCGAGCAGCGCTGCTCTCTGCCGTGGGGAGGCAGTCTCGGCTTGCGGTGGAAGTTGGAGGGCTTGGAGTGTTTCCAGACCTCCGCTTGCCGCGGGTGCTGTGGGTTGGATTGTCCGGCCAGGTTGATGCGCTTATGCGAGTGGCC
>JAHWYE010000046.1 GCA_020028195.1 Nitrospirota bacterium | reverse complement strand
CCCGAACCAAGCCAAACGGGAAGCCCTCACGAAGTTGACCAATTGGCCGACGCTCCCCAAAGTCTTCATCAACGGCACCTTCTACGGGGATACCGACGTTCTGGAGCCCATGGAGAAAAAGGGGGAACTGGAGCCGCTGCTGAAGAAAGCGTTTGGGAAGTGAGAGGGCTCGGCTGACGTGCGGACAGACGAAGGGCTGGGCTGCTTCTGCTTTCTGCCAGGTCCTCGTTGGTCCGCCGTAAGCCTCACCTGCGCTCGCCTGCCAAACTTGTCTCGTCCAGAGCTTCGCTGGGACGGGACTTCGAACGACCCCGGCCGCCTCACCATCTCGGCGGCGCGCGCAAACGTGATGCTCGTTATTCCTCGCATCGCGCGCCCTCGGCACCCACCTTCGGTGGGCCGCTTCGGTTCGGCAACGGTCGGAACAAAACTCGGCCCTGATGCGCACTCCAGCAGCCCGGCCCTTCTCAAAGGAGAGGCAATCGGGCGCTCACCTCGCCGCGTATCCGCTCCATCAGAGACTTCACAAATAAAGTTTGGACGATCGGGCCCCGCTGATTATCAAGCTGGCTTTGCCGTCTATCCCGGCAGGCGGCGCCTTGACAACGGCACACAAGTGACAGATATTGCTGATGTTTCCAGCAGGGACGCAGACGAGCTGGAACAAGGTAGGCCGCGCAGTTTATCTCGGGACCCTAGTCGGTTCACTTATTAGTTAGGCTGTGCAAGACGCCATTTACTCAAAGGATCCGCATTGAAAGAGATTTTTGTTGGAAGCAGCAAAGAAGGACTTGAGCAAGCCATGCAGGTGGTTGCCGTCCTCTCGGAAGCCAAAGATGTAAAGCCCCTGTTGTGGACAGAGTGCTTCAAGCTCGGCGACATCACCTTCATGGGTATCGAAAACATTGCGCGTCGAGTTGCTGGTGCTGTTTTCCTTGCGACACCTGACGATGATTCCGTAATTCGCGAGGGGCGCGTCAGGACGCCCCGGGCGAACGTGTTGTTTGAGTACGGTTATCTCACCGCCATGCTGACTCGGAGCAGGGTTGCACTTTGCCTTTACACCGGTGTTGAACTACCATCAGACTTCGCGGGGCTGACCTACGTTCCAATGGGTACTTTTGAGCCAACCAAGCCCCTAGATCATCAAGCGAGTGTAAAGTTAAAATCCTGGGCGACGGAGCTCCCCGCCATCCAAGTTGGATTTTCGCCGACGTGTCAGGTGCACGGTTATTCAGGGTTATGGCAAACCGAGACCGTGTACCAAGTGTGGCGGCGCATCCAATTCAAAGAGCCAGATTACGCAGTTGTCAGCGGAAAGATGATTTTGCAGATTCCACCCAATGGGGACGGTGGTACCGGCTGCTTTTACGGCAATTTGCAAGTCCAGATTGGTAGTTGCTACGCTGAGTTTGAGATCAGCGACCGAGTCATCGATGCCAAGGTATTTGGCGATGGAAGCATGAAAATCCGCAACGCGATGCAGAGCCGACAGCGCATCAGACTGGAAGGTGATCCTCCACAGAGGGACGGATTCGAGCCCGATTTACGAGGCGCGCGGGAGATCGATTTGTTCATTCACTGTCCCCCTGACGAGCCTGGCGTCCTCCGTGGACACTTCTCAAGTGAGGTCGGAGGCAACATTTACTCCAAGGCAACCGGAAAGTGGTACAGGTAGTTCTCGCGTGTGAATGCACAGCCTAACACTGCGCTGGAGCCAACAGCCGCCCGCTGCTGCGTTCCACCGTCGCGGCCGTTCGGACGCGCGCCGTGCGCTCCACCCTCCCCGCCCGCGGCTGTGGCTCAGCTTGCGTTCGTTAAGGGGACTTTTCTCGATCAGCCACTGGGCACCATGTGACAGGGCTGGTCACTGCCTTGTCCTGCATAATTTGAATGTCCCTTTTCCGTGTCGCCACTCATTCAACCTCTTCCCAAAGGGGGTGGCTGGGATGATCTCAACTGCGCGCATCCACTTCTCTGCTCCCGCTACATCCTCCAAATAGGGGCGGCTGATCTGGCCTCACTGCGGCCGTCGAGCGAGCACCTTCTGAGCGTGCGCGCTCCGGGAGCACAAGGTCAGATCAACCGCCCCTAAATTCCCCATCCGCCGCTGACGTGAATGTTCGTGCCGTTCACGTAGCGTGCCTCCTCCGAGAGCAGAAACCGCACAGCCGCGACAGTGTCAGCCACCTCGCCGATATATCCGGCGGGAATACGCTTCGCCATCCCAGCCAACTCTCCCGGCGGGGCGCTGCCAGAATCAATGAACCCCGGTGAAATGGCATTCACGGTGATGCCGTGGGGCGCCAGCAGTTTGGCCAGAGTCCTGGTCAGGATCAGGACCCCCGCTTTGGCGATATAGTGGGCCGTGATGTCTGGTTGCGCGATCATCTGGTCCGCATTAGCCATGCTGAACGTAATGATGCGGCCGTACTTCCGGTTCTTCATCCCGGGTGCAGCCGCCTGCCCGAGGTAGAAGATCGGGTGCAGGTTGTTCGAAAACATGTCCGCCCATCCCTGAGGCGTCTCCTCCAGCAGGTTCACGCGATGGTAGGGGCCCGCGCAGTTGATCAAGGCGTCCAGCCGGCCCCCGGTCTGCTCGACCTGCTGGACCAGATTCCTGGCGGCGGCAGGATCGGAGACGTCGCAGCGAATCGTCAGGGCCTTACCTCCCCGTTCGACGATCGCCTTGCCCGTCTCGGTCGCTTCCCCCTCGCTGGTCCTGTAACAGATGGCGATGGACCATCGCTGCGCGGCAAGGTCGAGGGCGATCGCCCGTCCAATCCCTCGTGCTCCTCCCGTAATGAGAGCCACGCGTTCGGTCATGTTATGCTTCCCTTCTCTTCTGTCTCAGCCTTCATTGATTCCGTCGACCACTTTCGGCTGTGTCCGTGCTGAGGCGAGACTTGAGCCGGCCAGCCAGCAACCGAAGCGCGCCGGCGGTGCGCACCGACAACCCCTTCTCCTCGATCGCGGCTAGCAGGTCATCGATCGTGTCCACGTCTCGACGGGTCGGCAGCAGCGCCATGTTCAACCCCAGCGCTTCAGCTTTCGTTCTGGTCAGGGAGAAGACCTCATCCGTGGACCAGGGAATCTCGATGAACAGGTCCGGTACGGATCGCTTGAGCCCGATCAGATAGTACCCGCCATCCAGCGAAGGCCCCAAGACGAGGTCATGATCCGAAAGCAGGGTGAAGGCCTCTCTGTAACATGAGGCCGGAAGTGAAGGCACGTCGGTGCCGACCAAGAGCGTGCGCTGGTAGCCAAGCGAGAACACCTCCTTAAAGGCCTGATCCATGCGGGCTCCCAGGTCGTCGCCAGACTGGAGCAGGAGCCGGACCCTCTGGCGCTCTTCCATGATCTTGAAGAAGACATGGTCTGCCGGCGGTGCGCAGGCCAGAAAGCGATCCACTGTTACAGGCCCCTGCCCGCCTGCCTCTCGACTCCGCTCCAGCGCGTCTAACACGAAGCTGCCATGCAAGCTGGCCGCTTCATCCGGGGTCAGCGGCGGGCAGAGACGGGTCTTGACCTGACCGGGGATCGGGGCCTTGGCAAAGATGACCAGCGCGCTTTCGGCGCGCTGCAGGCTAGAGGCGCGAGGCGATAGGCTATGGGCTGGAGATCCTTTACCCTCGTTTCTCCTCTTCTCGCTCATCCTTTGCCTATAGCCCCGAGCCCATTGCCTATTGCCCACTACCTGACGCTGCCATACAGGCGCGTGATCCTGTGGGGGCTGATCCCGATCCAGTAGAGGAACCGGAGGACCCACATCAATAGGATCGTGCGGAGGGGCCCGCGGGTACCCCAGCGACGATACGAGGTAATCACCTTCGACCGGAGTGCAGACAGTCGGCCGGTACGTTTGAGTCGCCGGCTGAAGTCCACGTCCTCCATGACCGGCAGGTCCGAGTATCCACCCAACTGCTCGAACAGAGAGCGCCTGACGAAGATGGCCTGATCCCCGGTCGCAATGCCGGTCCAGCGCGATCTAAGATTCATCATGCGGCTGATCAGCCAGCCAGGTCCTGAATCTCGCTCAAAGCGCACGTCAAACCGACCACCGACGCAGGCCGGATCTTCCAGAGCCCTCTCAACCGCCTGCCTGGCGTCGCTCGGCAAGCTCGTGTCGGCGTGGAGGAACAGCAGCACGGTCCCCTCGCTCGCGGCTGCCCCTGCGTTCATCTGATTAGCTCGTCCGGGTGGAGCCGTGAGGAGCGAAACAGGACTGAGTGCTGAGGACTGAGGACTGAGTATGGAACGCTGAAGGCTGATGGCTGGAGCGGAAGCGAAGGCCTGAACGATCTCACGCGTACGGTCGTGGCTGCCACCGTCCACCACGATCAGTTCGTCGAACCCAAGACTGGCGGCCTGGGAAAGCGTGCGTGGCAGGACCGCTTCCTCATTCAGCGTGGGAATGACGACCGTGATCGTCATGGTCCCAACCCTATTTCGTGGAGGTCTTGAACATGAAGAACGCGACGGCCGCGACCGTGGCCCAAAAGATCGCCTGCTTGTGCCAGAAATGAACTTCCCCGTAATGGAAGAAGGCGAGGCCCAGGACAATGGCCATGGTCATGACCGTATAGCGGACTGTCGGATTGACGATGGTGGCGTGAGCCCAGATCGCCAGCCCGGAGAAGTAGATGATTATGGTGAAGGGGCCTGCCATTTCGGAGCCGCTGCTGATCGAACCCAGCACGCTCAGAAAACCGGTGAACATCATGGCCGTGCCGATCATCATCTCGGCCGTGGCGAGATGACGATCTTCGCCTGATCGCGGGTCCTCGTCGCGGGAAGAACGGGAAGGGTCGGGCTGCGTCTGTCTGGTCGGGGCCTGAGGGTCCTGGTCCTGCACGGTCATGCCTTGAACTGCTTGCTCAATGTCAGCCCCTGTCGCTGATAGGAGGACCCCAGGGCCGCGCCATAGATCTGGGTCGGGATTTCCAGCATCTTGTCATATACAACCTTGAAGAAGGTTTGTCCATCGTGGATCAGGAAGGGGACGTCGTGAGGGCGGACTTCCAGCACCACCTGGGTACCCCGGATCTCCCCACGGCCGTAGCCAAAGCCCGGATCGAAGAAGCCGGCATAGTGCGTGCGGAGCTCTCCGCAAGCAGCCTCGTAGGCCACCATTTCGGCCGCGTAACCAGCCGGCACCCTGATCCGCTCCTTGGACGCCAGGATGTAAAACTCCTCTGGCTCGAGCAGCAGGCTGTCGTTGCGGTGACGACGGATCGGCTCCCAGAAATCCAAGGCCGCGTAATGGCCGATCTTGGAGAGATCCACGACGTGGCTGTTCTTCTTCGCCCGATACCCCACGATCCTCTCATGTCCGCTCTCCTCGCCATGCAAGTCCACCCGCAAGAATAGTCCTCGACTGATCCGGATCTCGCGGAGCGCCAGCGGTTTGGCCGACGGAAGGTTGTGATACAGCAGCGAGTCGGTCCGGTGTAATGACCGGAGCGCGGAATCGGAGACGGTCGCAGGGCCTCGGATCAGGCGGAGCTGGTTGAGCGAGAGCCCGGTCTTGACCTTGATCGTGAACGAGCGAGGCACGATCTCCAGATAGAGCGGACCGGTGTAACCGGGTCGGATCTCATCGAAGCCGACGTTCAGGTCCGTGATGACGCGGGTGAATACGTCCAGTCGGCCGGTCGTGCTCTTGGGGTTGGCCCTCGCGCGCAGGCTCTTCGGGAGGTGCAAGCTCTCCAGCAGAGGGACCAGATAGACATGGCCCTTTTCGAGGATCGCTCCGCCCGTGAGGTCCATCTCGTACATCACGAGATCGGATTGATAAAAGTCCAGGACGTTGAGCGCGTTTTTGATCACGGACCGTTCGGGCAGAAAACTGCTCACCAAGCGGTAAGCTTTGCGACCCAGGCGCAGATCGAGGCTGGCCGGTTGGACCTGCCGATCCTCGATCGGAACGTCTGCTCGGATCATCCGGTCGGCAAGGAGTTGTTTCAGTCGTTGGTATGGAAGAATCCCGTGCCGGGAGGCGCGTCTGGTCACAGATCGTCCAGTCCTCCGTTGCCGCAGGCCGACAGGCTGTGCTGGGCTGCGACCATCGGCAGCTCACGGCTGTGCCCCTCACCCTCCCCTCTCCCCACGGGGGAGAGGGATGGGGCGAGGGAGGGTTGAGGATAGTGGAAGGTCTTGTTCTCATAATTCTTCAACACCGCGCCGTCCTCGTCGAGATGCATCAGGTAATCAGGAGGCAGGATCGGGATCTTGCCTCCGCCGCCGGGCGCATCAATCACGAAGTGGGGAACCGCCATCCCGCTCGTGTGGCCCTGCAGCGCGCGGATGATGTCCATGCCGGTTTCCACTGTGGTTCGGAAATGATTGGTGCCTTTCGTCAGGTCCGCCTGGTAGAGGTAGTAGGGCTTCACGCGGGCCAGCAGAAGCTGATGCACCAGCCGTTTCATGACCTCCGGGTCGTCATTCACCCCCTTGAGCAGCACGGTCTGTGCACCCAGCGGCACGCCAGCGTCCGCCAGCATGCCGCACGCGGCCTTCACCTCCAGCGTCAGTTCGTCCGGATGGTTGAAATGCAGGTTCATATAAATCGGGTGATATTGTTTCACGATCTCACAAAGCTTGGGAGTGATGCGTTGCGGCAGCGAGCCGGGCACGCGGGAGCCGATCCGGATCAGTTCCAGGTGGGGGATCGTCCGCAAGGCTTTGAAAATGCGTTCGAGCAAGTGGTCGGGGAGCAGCAAGGGGTCGCCGCCCGACAAGATGACGTCGCGCACCTCTGTGTGCTCCTTCAGGTACGCGATAGCTTGCTCCAGCTCGCCTTTTTTCAAGAAACCCGGCTTCCCCACCAGACGCTTGCGCGTGCAGAACCGGCAATAGATCGGGCACTGGTTGGTCACCATCAACAGCACCCGGTCCGGATACCGATGCACGAGATGGGGCACCGGGCTCATCAGGTCTTCCTCGAGCGGGTCGTCCTCGGCGTCCACGTCCTCCATCTCAGCCGGGTCGGGAACGACCTGCTTCCAGATCGCGTCGCCCCTCTCCTTGATCGTGGCCAGCACCGTCGGCGTAATGCGCATGGGATAGTCGCCGACGACCGCCTCGATTTCGCGCGGGTTAATGCCCAGGTGAGCGGCGAGGTCCTTCGGCGTCACCACGCTCTCAGCGAGTATGCGTCTCCATTCCTCCATCGCGTATCCATCCCTCCGTTAACTGTGTTTAGGCACGAGGTATGCGGCGCGAGGCTATAGGCTGCACGATGGAAATTCCTCTTCCTCACCTCGGGACCCCTGCCCTGCGCCCCCCGCTCCATAGCGGGACTCCAAGTACGCCAGAATCTCTCTCGTTTCGGTCAAGACTTTGTCGCCGTCCTTCAGAACCGGCACGTAATATTGCCCCGACACCTCGAATACCTGTTTGCGAAATGGTCGAAAGTCCGGCACGACCACCTCATCGTACACGATGCCCAGCTCGTCGAGTTTCTCCCGGACGAGGGTGCATTCGGGACACCATTTCGCGTTGTAAAGAGTCAATGCCATAAATCCCCGTTAGGCGTTAGGCGTAAGGGGTGAGGGGCACGTGCGAAAACCATTCACGCCTCACGTTTCACGGGTTGCACTGCGCAGGGAATCATGATCGCATCCTTCATCCCGTGGATCACTTTCTTATCCAATGGGCAGACTGTGGCGAGGATCCCGGCCAGTTCCGCGTGGTCGTCGGTGATGAAGTAGTAGGGTGAAAGCCGCGCGCGTCCGGGCATTGGGACGAGGTCGTCGTCGCGCTCATCATAGAAGGACAGTTCGAACTGCCGACCCTTGTGGAACTCTTGGAGGATATAGGGAGTCGTCGGGAAGGAAGCCAAGGCGGTCTCCAGCGCTGCCGCCCACTCCGACTGAGGGAGATCATGCCCAACCGACACCCCGCGGCTGCCCCAGGCCAGTTCCGAAAAGCCGGACGGTTTCACGACGTACCGCCGATCCTTTTGCGAGGCTCGCATCAGGTCTTGCCAATCGCCGACGGCACGACCGGCGACGCGCAGGTCCGGGATGATGGCTGAGGGCGGCAACGGTCGTGGATCGAGTATCCAGGTGCGCGGCATCAGACCGGACAGCAGCGTGAAGGTCTCTTCCCCAAGCTCTCGCCTCCAGAACGAGCTCAGGATCGGGTGGTGCAGCAACGCAAAGGAAAGCTTCTCCTCCAGAGCCGGTTTGAACGGAGGGGTGACGATCGTCCGGTCCTTCTTGGCGCTGTACATGATGAGTTCTGACTTGGGGACGTTCTTGAGATCGAAGAGCTCGAAAAACCGATAGACCAGCGCGATCGGCCGCTCGCCGGACTCCCCGGTGAGCACCAACGACTCTTCCGTGAATCGAACCTCTCTGGGTTCCACGCACCACGCTTCGATCCCGTGCTCCTGCAACCGGGCGGCGAGCCATGCCATCTCAGGACGATAGTCGTTCGCTTCGTCGGACACGACGATCGCAACACATCCGGATCGGTCGTCCAGTTGGCGTCGCAGCATCGCCGCAAAGCCCTCTACCATCCCGTCGACCCCGCCGACGATCTCGTATGGCTGATGGCTGATGGCCGATATCTGATGGGAGGAGGATGGGGATTCGGCATTCTGGTTTTCCCATTGCCCATCAACCACTGCCCATTGCCCATAGGCTTTTGCAAGTACCCCGGTCAACCCGATGCCGCCCGGCACGGAATCCAGTTCGGTGATGATCATGCCGTCTTCAGTGGGAATTACGTCTGGGCGGATCACGCCGGGAAGCAAATCCCGAAATCGTTTCATCCGACTCAAGGTGATGAGCGATTCCGGCTTTCCCTGATCCAGGTAGGCAGCCACCCAGTTAGGCTGCGCCCCGCGGGCACTGTCCTGATAGAGACGGTTGAGGGCTCGATAGAAGGCCAGCAGGCGGTTCCCCAAGGAACGGAAGAAGGCCAGGTCGTCGGAGGAGAGGAGAAAGGGACTCGGAGCGATGCGCCACTTGGCAGTGGCCGGACCTGCGCCGACGGCATCGGTCGTATCCCCCTGCGGCGCTGCTTCATACAGGCCGTCGCGGATCAAGGCTTCGCGGATGAGGGAGCACTGACGAGACGCAGCGTGGCTTCCGGCCCGACTTGACAGGTTGTGCGTAAGTGCCAACGATGTTCCCCGTTATCCCCGCGGGCTTCCAGTCCTAAGGGCAGGGTCAGGTGTGTTTATCACAAGCACCGGTGATCGTAACATGCCCTCTCTTGTTCAGACAAGAGCATGGCGGGGAAGA
>JAHWYE010000237.1 GCA_020028195.1 Nitrospirota bacterium | reverse complement strand
CGTGCCCAAAGGACAGGCTCGGATTCGCGTGCAGATGTCGGCTGCGCACAGGCGCGAGCAGCTCGAGCAAGCCGTCAGCGCCTTCGCAAAAGTGGGGCGTGAGCTGGGCGTGATCTCTTAGGACCGCGCGTCCACCCTCTCAGTCCTCAGCACTCAATCCTCAGTACTTTCTTATTCCCGAATCGCTCTGGCCCGCTTCTGTAAGTATGCGTTGCGGACCGCGC
This sequence comes from Nitrospirota bacterium, assembly GCA_020028195.1. Taxonomy (GTDB): domain Bacteria; phylum Nitrospirota; class Nitrospiria; order Nitrospirales; family Nitrospiraceae; genus NS-7. The sequence continues at coordinate 3,559 of JAHWYE010000237.1, read as the reverse complement.
TGTACAGATCCAGCGTTGCCTCCTCCACGCCCTCGAAGGTTTCAAGGCTCAAGGACCGTTCGTTCAGGATGTAGAAGGCGCGTGTCGCTAGGTTCGCGAAGAAAGCGGTGTTTTCATTCGTAACCAGGATCGGGGCGCCTTCAATCGGAAAAAAAGGAAGCACGAGCCAGTTAAAGGGGTCCAGCGCGAGATCCACGATGAATCCCGCCCCGTCCCGGATCGTGAACGGAACCGGCCACAATGGGATGAGCAAATAGGGCCCCGGCTTGACGCCGTAGTAGCCTAATGTCTGACCGAAATCTTCCACGGGCGTCTGGAGATCAAGAAACCGAGTGGCAGGATCAAAGAATCCGGCGAGGCCCGCCGTGCTGTTGATCAGGAACCGGCTCAACTCGATGCCGGCGCCCTTCACTTTTCCCTGAAACAGATTGTTGAACATCCGGGGCACAAAGCGAAGGTTGAAGAACACGTTGCTGATACCGTGCTGGACGGAATCGGGCACGACGGCGTTGTATCCCTTGGCGACCGGCTTGACGAGGTACTGATCGAGCTTGCGATTGAAGTTGAACACCGCGGTGTTATAGGACTCCCACGGGTCGTAATCTTCCTCCTCGGACAGGGCCTCTCCCTGTTTGGCAAAGGGATCATAGGCCTCACCCTGAGTTGGCTCTTGTTTCTGACCGGGTTCCTGTCCCTGGACCACCAACAGCTCATTGGCCTGCTCAGAAGAGGGGTCAGGGAGATCGATATCGGCGGCAAGACTTGTTCCTCCTCCAGCGCCAATCGTGATCCCTGCAAAGACAATCCACGGAAGAGCTTCGCTCACCAGTCGCTGCAGGAGTCCCTCCTTCTCGAGAAGCCCTCATGAAACGGTCGGTCATCAGCAATCAGCGACCAGCTCCCCCCACCCTCCTCTCCCCCTCGAAGGGGAAGGACCAGAGAAGGAGTAGAAGCTGATCGCTGAAACCAGAACGCTCCGTCTGTCTGTCGCCGCACTGTACCAGAATACCGATGCCAGAGCCAGCAGCAGAACTTATTTGCCGATATGCTCCTTCAGGATCACCGAGTCCCTGAGCGGCGAGTTCGAGGGAGCCAGTTCGACGACTTTCTTGAATGATGCGGTCGCGTCTTCGTGCTTGCCCATCTTGTCCAGCGTCAGGGCAAGATTGTAATGGGCTTCGGCGAGTTTGGCATCAGCCGCGATCGCCTTGCGGAAATGGCCCTCGGCCACATCCCAGTGTCCCTGCTTGTAATGCCCGACGCCCTCGTCGTTCTCCGTGCGCCCGGCTGAACTCGCTGGGGACATGAGGGCCGCATCACCGACAGGCTTGCCCCCCTCCTTTTTCGATTCACAGGCGACCACGAGTGCGAGGATTCCGATGACCAGTCCGACCAATAGAGTGACCTGTTTCATGGCATCTCCTCCCTTCTGAATATTTCAGGAATGCGCTCACGACGACGGTCCAACGATACCAGCCTCTCGCCTTTCACAACCTCGTGACCTCCTCGACAAATCGTTTCAGCCTTTGGAAATAGGGTTGGCCCCCGACATGATACAGATCGTTGTGGTCCGCGCCTGGCACAAGATAGAACGATTTCGGATCTTTCGCTGCCTCAAACACTTGCCGCCCGAGCTGGATCGGGACAATCTCATCCTGATCGCCATGGATGACGAGCAAAGGGAGTGAAATGTGCGGAAGTCGATCGATAAGCCTGAATCGTGCTCCAAGGAGCCAGTGAACAGGCAATCCCATATAGTGAAACTTGGCCAGAGCTTCGACGGAAGGAAACGACGATTCGAGGATCAGACCAGAGGCAGGTTTCTGGACAGCCAGCTCTCCAGCAACGGCCGCGCCCAGGGAACGACCAAACAGCACAATCCGTTCCGGCCTGATGCGGCGCGTACGTGTTAGATACTCATAGGCTCCGAACGCATCCTGATACAGCCCCTCCTCTGACGGACGTCCCTGGCTACGACCATAACCGCGATAGTCGAACAAAAAGACAGAGAGGCCTAAATGGTACAGCTCTCGAAGGTTGTCCAATCGGTTGATGATGTTCCCCGCGTTCCCATGATTCCAGAGCAACACGGCGGAGGTTCGTGAGGACTCCGCGTACCAGCCGAACAGCTTGGCACCGTCGCCAGCCTGGAACCACACATCTTCCAGCGGCAGGCCAAAGGCTTTGCCCCAATCGCGGTCCTCCCACGGATCAGGATGATAGACAAACAGTTGGTCAAGAATCCCGCCCAATCTTTCCTTTACCCCGGAGGAAAATAAACAACGAACGAGGTTTTCTCTAGAATGACGGTCAGGAAAGGATACCGGCGTTTAGGGTATGCCACAACTTAGAAGCGTAAGCCGATCCCTGCTAACATATACTGGGTGCGAAAGTCTAACGCAAGCTGAGTCCAATGATAGTTGGTGGAGAAATACTTATATTCGCCGAACAGAAAGAGGCGATTGGTAAGCTTCCCCTGCACACCGGCGAGAAACTGATGTCCGAGAGTCCACGAGCTTTCAAAATCTCTATCGTTCCGACCTGGAATGTCCGGAGAAGTGAGGACGCCGTGTGACAGTCCGGCCCCGACGCCCACATACGGGATGATCACCTCGCCTGGATAGCGAACCATAAGGTTTGCCATGGTATTGAAGACCCAGAGGTTGGTTCTGGCCAAAGTTCCCCCGCCGGTCATCAGCGGAAACGTTATGTCACTCCCATGACCATACCATTCCAACTCGATTCCAATGATCCCTCTCGCAATACTGGGGAAGACACCCGCTTTAATTCCTGCTCCAACCCCGTTGCCGACTTTGCTGTCTGAAATTGCTGCACCTTGGAATGAAACGCCGCGATTGCTCGGCACACTTCCCAAGACATAGAGGCTCAGATAGACATCCGCGGTCTCTCCGGCAGACGCCGAAGTCCCAGTCAACGAGAAGAATGCGAACAGGCCCGCCCCCACCAGTGCCCACATCCTCATGAGCTTACTCGCATAGCCTTCGGTGGTGCCCTTTCCTGGACTCAGTATGACGAAGGGCCAAACCGGCCGCAAATGAAAAGGGCCTTCGGGAGAATCCTCCCGAAGGCCCTTCCTCAGAGCAGTCTAGGAACTTAGCTACCTTTCACGACGGTGCACCATTCGCCGACGATGCCCAAGATGTTATGGGCTGTGTGATCAATGGAGGACACGTTCGTTATCCCGCCAGCATGCTTGGCTGCCGTCACGCTGGCATCACCGGTGGCGACCCACCCCAGAATCGATGAGGCACAGGCTTTGCCCTCTTTCGTAGCGGCGGTTGACGTAGTCGCGAAATCACCGTACTTAACTTCGGTAAAGATAATACCGATAGCCGGGGTTTGAACGATCATGCAGCCACCAAGGGCAAGACACACGACTGAGACGGCTGCTAAGGTCAGCACAACGGTTAGCTGTTTCATAGACCCTCCTATGGTTGATGACGCGGAAGTTGGTTGAGTGACGCTCACTGAGGAAACGTCACTAAGGGAATTGTGCAGGCGAGAGTATAAGTGGCCCCTGGTTCACTGTCAATGTATA
>JAHWYE010000236.1 GCA_020028195.1 Nitrospirota bacterium | reverse complement strand
GGCAAAGTCTTCGAAGAAGACCTGTTGATTGCCGATTTGAATATTGCCGCGGTGGCTCGCGCGAAACTTGCTCACGGGCGAAAGAAATGGCCGGGCGGGCGGATTGGAGCGGTGGTTGAGCGCGTGGTGATCTCGGAGTCTTATCGGCCAAGGAGGCGTGCCAGGCTGATACCAGACAATGCGACGCCGCTGGATCCTTTGGAGGAGGTCTATCGGGCTCTTGTGGTGGGTGTGCGCGACTATGTCCGAAAGAATGGGTTCAAGCAGGTGGTAATCGGATTGAGCGGGGGCATTGATTCGGCGCTGACGGCGGTCATTGCAATGGATGCGCTGGGCGCGGCCAATGTACTGGGCATCTTCATGCCTTCTCCCTACACCTCTCGCGAGAGCCATGAAGACGTGACGGAGCTGGTTCGACGCCTGCGGATCGAGTTGCGCACGATTCCGATCGCGGCCCCTTTCACATCGTACCTCGAGTCTCTCGCGCCGTCCTGCGAAGGCAGAGCCGCCGATACAACCGAAGAGAATCTGCAGGCCAGGATCAGGGGCAACATCCTGATGGCGCTCTCCAATAAGCTGGGGCATCTCGTGTTGACCACCGGCAACAAAAGCGAGATGAGCGTGGGGTATGCCACCCTCTATGGCGATATGGCGGGGGGGTTTGCGGTGATCAAAGATGTGCCCAAGACGATGGTCTATGACCTGGCGCGCTTGCGCAATCGGATGGGGAAGACCGCAGTCATCCCCAAGCGGATCTTGGACCGGCCTCCAACGGCTGAGCTGAAGCCGAACCAGACAGATGAGGATACGTTGCCGCCCTATTCGATCCTGGACCCGATTCTGAAGGCCTACGTGGAGGAGGATCGGGCTCCGGAGGAAATTATCGAAATGGGGTTCGAGCGGGAGACGGTCGCGCGGGTGATCACTATGGTGGACCGCAGCGAGTATAAACGACGGCAGGCTCCGATCGGGATCAAAATCACGCATCGGGCGTTCGGCAAAGACCGCCGGATGCCGATCACCAATGGCTACCGAACGATTTGAACAGGAACGAGCGAACAGGTGTCCCTCGCTGATCGCATTCACAAGGAGGCTATTGTGACAGCCATTGTGACAAAGGTGGCGAAGTATGGGGTCCTGATCCTGGGGATCGTCGGCTGCGTGCTCGTGTGGGCGACCGGCGCCTCCTCACAAGAGGCGTCGCCGCTGGCGGCTCCAGCGAAGATTGACAGCGGAGACACGGCCTGGGTCCTCGCGTCCTCTGCCTTGGTGCTGGCCATGATCGTGCCGGGTCTGGCGTTCATTTATGGAGGGCTGGTACGGAGCAAGAATGTAATCGGCACGATGATGCATAGCTTCATCATCCTCTGCGTGGTCACCCTGATCTGGGTGCTGTTCGGGTATAGCCTGGCGTTCGGACCGGATCGAGGAGGGGTGATCGGAGGACTCGATTGGGCCGCCCTGAGCGGTGTCGGCTCTCTTCCCCATCCGACCTATGGTCCGACGATCCCGCATCTGGCCTTTGCGGTGTTTCAACTGCTGTTTGCGGCCTTTACGCCGGCCCTCATTGCCGGCGCCTTTGCCGAACGCATGAAGTTCAGCGCGGTTCTGCTGTTCACCATTTTGTGGTCTATTTTTATCTACTGTCCACTGGCTCATTGGCTCTGGGGGGGCGGGTGGCTGAGCAAACTGGGGGCCTTGGATTTCGCCGGAGGGGCGGTCGTGCACACCAACTCAGGAGCCGCGGCGCTGGCCTGCGCGGTGGTGTTGGGGCGTCGCCGCGGCTGGCGAACCGACTACATGGCTCCACACAATCTCCCATTCATCCTCCTGGGTACGGGGCTTCTGTGGGTCGGATGGTTCGGCTTTAATGGCGGGAGTGCCAGGGGAGCGAATGCCGTCGCCGTGGGCGCCCTGGCCGCGACCCATCTCGCTGCCTCCACGGCGGCGCTGGCCTGGATGATGGTGGAATGGATGCACCGTGGCAAGCCCACCGTCTTGGGGGTGGCCAGCGGGGCCGTGGCTGGCTTGGCCACCGTGACGGCTGGGGCCGGCTTTGTGGGGCCTCTCTCGGCCATGCTGATCGGGGGCGCGGCCGGCGTGCTCTCCTATTTCGCCATTGTCTGGAAGGGGAAGATCGGCTATGATGACGCGCTCGATGTCGTCGGGATCCACGGGGTCGGTGGCATCCTGGGACTTCTGGCGACCGGGCTCTTAGCCTGCAAGGCCTTGAATCCAGCCGGGGCGGACGGCGTCTTTTTTGGCAATCCTGCCCAGTTTGGCATCCAGACCCTGACGGTCGTGTCGGCGGTGGTGTTTTCCTTTGTCGGAACCTATGTAATCCTCAAACTGGTTGATGGCTTGACCGGGTTACGGATCACGCCGGACGAAGAGGCCACCGGATTGGACATCAGCCAACACAGTGAGCGCGCGTACTCATAAGAACAGGAGCTGATGGCAAATGGCGTATAGCTAATGGCAAGGCTCGTTCTGACCATCGGCCATATGCTATTCACTATATGCTCTTGCTGGCCATCAGCCAATTGCTCCGGAGGCGGACATGAAACTCGTCGAGGCGATCATAAAGCCGTTCAAGCTGGATGAAGTGAAGGATGCGCTGCTGGAGATCGGTATCCAGGGCATGACGGTGACGGAGGTCAAGGGGTTCGGCCGCCAGAAGGGACACAAGGAGACCTACCGTGGAACCGAGTACACCATCGAGTTCGTGCCCAAGGTCAAGATCGAAGTCGCGGTCACGGACGGTCAGGTGGCGCGCGTGATCGAGACTATCACGAGGACGGCGAAGACCGGCAGTATTGGAGACGGCAAGATCTTCGTGCGGGATCTTGGCGCCGCGGTCCGCATCCGCACGGGCGAGACGGGGGAGAGCGCGCTGTGAGCCCAATTCCTGACGGCCAAAGGGATATCGAGACGCAGACGGCCGGTGCGACCCTCGCCGGGCAGCGAGAGACGATCCGTCAACGGTTATGGGACGGCGCCTCCGGTGCGGAGGTCATGGCGGCCCTGACCGAGTTGGTGGACGGGCTCATTATCGGCCGGTACCGGAATGTCGTGCGGAGGATGGACGAGCGCGCGGTAGAGGCCGGTTCCCAGCACTGCTGCCTCGTGGCGCTTGGTGGGTATGGCCGACGCGAGCTGGCTCCCTACTCCGATATTGACCTCATGTTCTTATACCGGCCGGAAGTCGCGGCCGTGGTGCCGGAGTTGGTTCGGCAGATATTGCACCAGCTCTGGGATGTCGGCTTTCAGGTGGGCCACAGCGTGCGAACCATCCAGGATTGCCTCGAGCTGGCCTCAACCGATCTGACCATCAGGACCTCCATGATGGAAGCCAGGTTCTTGGCCGGGAGTCCTCAACTCTTTCAAGAGTTTCGGCGCCGGTACTTTCGGCGGGTGGTGGCCCGGGGAGCGGATCGATTCATTGAGCACAAGCTTGATGAGCGCCGTCGCGAGTATGAAAAGTTCGGAGAGACGGTGTATCTGCTGGAGCCCAACGTCAAGAAGAGCAAGGGCGGGCTACGGGACCTCCACCTGCTCCAGTGGGCCGGTATGGCCAGGCATCAGGCCGCAACAATTCTTGACCTGTCTGATCGGGGCATCCTCTCCCGACAGGATTACCGAGCGTTGAGCGAGGCGCGCGAGTTTGTGTGGCGCGTGCGGGCCTTCATGCATCTTCATGCGGGGATGGCGCAGGAGATTCTGTTGTTCGACGAACAGGTCTGGCTGGCAGAGCGCTTCGGGTTCCAGGACCGTCCGCACCTGCT
>JAHWYE010000235.1 GCA_020028195.1 Nitrospirota bacterium | reverse complement strand
CTGCCACGACCGCGCTCGCCGCCGGCCTGTTTGTCCTGGACCTCTGGGTTCCCCTTGGGGTGGCTATTGGAGTGCTCTATTGGGGAGTCGTCCTGATCGCTTTGGCATCCCCGCAGCGGTGGTTCCCACTTATTGTCACTGGAGCCTGCTCAATCTTAATCATTCTTGGCGCCCTCTTGGGTCCAAGCCTTCCTGGTGTTCCCTTGTGGATGGCTGTCACCAACCGACTTCTGAGTTTGATCGTGATCTGGGTGCCAGTCGCAGTCCTTCTGGAGCGGCGACGGGGCGTTGAGGCCCTGCGCAGAGCGTATGACGAGCTGGAAATGAGGGTGCAGGAACGGACCACTGAGTTGGTCAAGGCCAACCAAGCTCTACAGGCCGAAATTGCCGAGCGCAAACGCGCAGAGGCATCGCTATGGGAAAGCCAGCACGCGCTGGAACGAAGTCGTTGGCAGCTCGGGGCGCTTGCAGCCCAGCTTCTGACAGCTCAAGATGACGAACGACGGCGCATCTCACGCGAGTTGCATGACGATCTGAACCAGCGGCTGGCTATGCTGGCGGTCGAAATCGAAACGTTCCAGCAAGGTCTCTCTTCTTCGGAGTCGGTCTCTGAAAAGCTTCTGTCGCTTCACGAACAGGTCGTTGAATTGTCAGATGATGTCCGTCACCTGGCTTATCAATTTCATCCGTCAATTCTAGATGATCTCGGCCTCCCTATCGCGTTGCAGCGCTATAGTGAAGATTTCAGCACGCGAACAGGGATCCACGTCACGTTTGCTCACAAGGATCTCACTGACCCGCTGCCGCAGGATATCGCTTCTTGCCTGTACCGTGTGGCACAGGAGAGCCTGGGGAATGTCTCCAAACATGCAAATGCTTCCCATGCTGCCGTGGAGCTTCTCGGGTCAGAGACCGGAATCAGTCTGTCTGTGCAGGATGCTGGTGTTGGGTTCGACCCCGCGGCTGTCAAGCAGCCACTGATATGCCTCGGTTTTACGAGCATGAAAGAGCGGGTGCGCTTGGTCAATGGAAGACTGGAGGTCAAGTCCAGTCCCGGACAAGGAACAGAGGTGCGCGTCTGGATCCCCTTACCAGGAAGCAGCCCATGAGAAAGCCCCGGGTGTTACTGGCCGATGATCACACGCTGGTGCTGGAAGGCTTCCGGAAGCTTCTGGAGGAGGAGTTCGAGCTGGTTGGAACGGTCGAGGATGGCCGAGCCCTGCTGACGACTGCGCCAATCCTTCAGCCCGATGTCGTCCTCTTGGACATTGCGATGCCATCCCTCAACGGCATCGAGGCCGCACGCCAATTGAAGAAGATGATGCCGGAGGTCAAAATCATCTTTGTCACCATGCACGCAGATTCTGCCTATGTGACCGAAGGGTTTCGGGCAGGTGCCTCCGGCTACCTGCTCAAACGTTCTGCGGCGGCCGAGCTTGCCCAAGCCATTCAGGCAGTCCTCAGGGGCCAACACTATGTCACTCCACTGATTACCAGCGATCTCGTTCGCGCGCTTGTTGACAGTCCCCCTGAGCACCAGACCGGACCTGCCGCTCTGACCCCTCGTCAGCGAGAGGTACTCCAACTGGTCGCGGAGGGGCATTCCTTGAAGGAAATAGCGAATACCCTCAAAATTTCGGTCAAAACCGTGGAGTTCCACAAGGCACAGATCATGGAGCAGCTAAACCTCCATACAACCGCCGAGCTGACGAAGTACGCCATTACCCACGGCCTCACATCCCCCTGAGCGCCTGCTGGTCACTCCTCACGGAACCTAGGGAATTTCCTGACGGTACCTAGGAATCTTCCGAGTTCCTCTTTTTCAATGGTTGCTCCAATAGAGAGTCCGGATGCGGGTCGCTCGAACGTGTCAGCGAAGCGAGAATACTGGTTTTACCTTCGCAGGGGCGAAGAAAGGGCATGAGTCAGCCGCGAATTCTCTTGGCCGATGCCCATCCTCTGATCCTTGATGGCCTACGAAGGCTTCTTGAGCTCGAGTATGAGGTGGTTGGCACAGTGACTGATGGTCGGGCCCTGGTAAAGGAGGCGCGGCGGCTTCAGCCTGATTTGATCCTTTTGGATTTCTCGCTGCCTGAAATGACGGGCCTCGAAGCGGCTCGCGAGGTGAAGAAGGCGCTCCCGGCAAGCAGGCTGATCTTTTGGACCACGTACGATGATCCAGCCTATGCCACCGAGGCTGCCCGCATAGGAGCATCTGTGTACGTCCTAACCCGCCCCACCGGGGGGCTACTCTCGTCGATTCGCAAGGCGCTCAGTCAGCCTGATGGGGTAAGAAGACCACACCCATGATAGGAGGTCAGCCATGAGCCCGCTGGTGGCGAAATGCTCTATCTGTAGGAGGGTGCGAGACGATGGAGGAATCGAAGTTGGCCAGGGAACCTGGGGTGATCTCAGAAATTATCTGATCAAGTATGACCTCAGACCGATTGACGTCGACTTCTCACATACCGACTGCCCGGAATGCGCTCAGGCCTACAGGAACGCCTTGCTCTACAGGACGCCGCAATCCCGGGCGGTTTCAAGCGATGCTTCGTGATCGAGGAGGTGAGACAATGCGATGCCCACGCTGTCGCAATGTCATGGTGGAACAAATATTTGAAGATCTCCAAGACGATACCGGTTGTTTATATTTTAAGGGCTGGCGATGCGTCACCTGCGGAGAAGTGCTGGACCCGCTCATTCTGAGTAATCGAGCTGCTCATCCTCAACCTCTGAACGGCCGCGCGCGGCAGAAGAGGGCATTTATGCAGATCGGCTCATAGGGCTTGTGGAGCTGACGATCCCACCGGCAGACGGCGCTCCCTCTTCTATTCCTCCTGCATAGCGATCTCCCCTCCTGCACCAAGATGGACTAGGAGTCATTGGCCTCGTAACGGTCTGAATGTCTGCTACAATGGCGGGCCATGGCTGTCATTGAGCAGGCGCTGACCTTCAAGGACCATGAAGGCCATAGGGTCTCAGGTATTCTGGCCTCACCACCGAGCCACACCGACCGGGCCACGGTTCTCTGTCATGGGTTTCTCTCCAACAAGAACAGCATGACCAACAAGACCTTGACTACTCTGTTGTGTGAACGAGGAATCGCTTCCTTTCGGTTTGATTTGTTTGGCCAGGGCGAGAGTGAAGGTCCTTTCGAGCAGATCACCGTGTCCCTCGCCGTAAAGCAGGCGTTAGCTGCTTTGGACCTCGTGGCTTCGAAAGGCTATCGGTGGATCGGTTTGGTCGGCTCCAGTTTTGGTGGACTGGTGGCGCTCATGGCCGCGGCACAATGGTCATCTCTTTCCTGTCTGGCATTGAAGTGTCCGGTGCCGGACTTCCCTGAGATGTTGGAACTGGAATTCGGCAAGCAGGGGATGGCTGAGTGGGAGAGGACCGACACGATTCCGGACGTGACCGGCGGGGAAGGTCACGTCAAGCTTCAGTACGGTTTCTACGAAGACTGCGCCCGCCACCTTGGCTATGATGCCGCTAAGATCATCACAGCCCCGACTCTCATCGTCCAGGGCGATCAGGACGAATATGCCCCCCTCCACCAGAGCCAGCGCCTGTACAGCGCGCTCCAGTCAGAAAAGCGCCTGGAGATCCTGGCCGGCGCGGATCACCGATTTAGCCGACCGGAGGATTATCGCAGGATGACGACCTTGCTGGCTGATTGGATAGTCCAGCATCTGCCCGCCGAGAGACTGTAACCGGGGAAGGTTGACGATGCCGGAGATTCAAAATTTGCGAGAGGAACAAATCGAGGTCTTGAAGGTCCTCTACCCCTGGTACAAGGAAGAGGTCTTCCGG
>JAHWYE010000234.1 GCA_020028195.1 Nitrospirota bacterium | reverse complement strand
TATGTCTATGATTGCTCGGTCTCCGCATTCGAGCAGGACATTGCGGAGGCTCGGACATTCGGGTTTCTTCAGGAGGTGGAAGACCTCTGGTCAAGAGGCCTGGGCAAAGGGGGATCGCTTGAAAATACGATCGTGCTCTCTGACCGCGAAGTCCTCAACCAGTCCGGGCTGCGGTTCCCCGATGAGTTCGTCCGGCACAAAATTCTAGACCTCATCGGCGACCTGGCTCTGCTTGGAGTGCCGTTTCTCGGGCACTTGATCGCCGATCGTTCCGGCCATGCGCTCCACACCAAATTGGTGGAGAAGATTCTGGAGCAGCCGGACAAATGGGTGTTGGTCAACCGTGGCGAGCAACCGGTTTCTCTGGAGTCCCAACCCGCGCTCAGCGCCTCTCGCTCTGTACAGAATATCCCCCTGCAAGCGTCCTCTACGTTTTAACGTATCTCACGCTTCTCAACTCAACATTGGTTTTGGGGCTGGAGTCTCTCTCTTGACGGGTGTGAGGAGGGGAGAAAGGACGCCGGGGGCAAGTGGCCTTACCCCCGGCGGTGTAGCAGGGAGTGGGCTTACTTCTTTTTCTTCTTTGCCACCTTCTTCGCCAAGACCCTCACCTCCTTCCAGTACTACAGACTCACGCTATCACTGGGGGCAATCACACCGCTTCGATGAGTGTGTCTTCCAGAGCTTCAAAGGTATTCGGGCTCACTTTCCGGAAACGTTTGTCTCTCTTGAGCGAGGTGGCGACCGAAGTGAGGGGAGTTTTCCCCTTGATCTGCATCCCTCCCTCAAGAAGACACTGGAGCAGCTCCTTGGCATGCATCGAGCGCTTCGCTTCCCGCAGGATCCGGCAAGCCGCCTCTGGAACGCTCATGCCGACGTACTTGCTGCGTCCGAGCAGGATCTCTCGAGACTGATCGGTGACGTCCATGACCGGAAGGGGCTTCGCTCCCTTCTCGTCGGTGATGACTTGGTTGGAAAGGTAAGCGAATTTCGCTTTGTCGGCTTCAACTCGGTGGAGAGTTTCGGCGAGTTCTAAGTATTTCTTAATAGTTGCAATTTCCTCTTCTAACCGTTTGCGCTTTTTCTCCAGTTCCTGAAGACGACTTTTATACGCGCTGATCCGTTGCTCAAGCCCGACGATAATATCTTTCAGTTCTTCCACAAGCAAGTCCTCTTGAGAGCATGCTTGCTTTGTAACAAAGCTTCTGAATGTTGTCAACAACAAATTCGGCGACGTATGTCTCCATAGTATGCTCGGCGAAGATGCTCGCGTGATGAGAGTCGACTCTATAGTCCTTCTTCGAGCGTTTGGAGCCCATGACGGCGTTCTTCGTGGAGATTCGTAGCGGCCGGCGTGGTATGATCCGTCCATGCGGACCGATCCACTCTCTGCGGCTCCGACACCTGGCGAACTCAAAGCCACAGCCATCGAGGCAGCGCGGCGCGCCGGAGCGATTTTGCTGGAGCATGCCCACAACGGATTTCGCATCGAGCACAAGGATGCGGTCAACTTGGTCACGGATGCGGACCGACGGGCTGAGCAAGCCATCGTCACCCTGATCCGAAGAAGATATCCTTCGCACCGCCTCTTGGCGGAGGAAGGCGGGCTTCGGGAGGAGACCGAGTCTCCCTACCAGTGGGTAATCGACCCGCTGGACGGCACCACCAACTTCGCGCACGGGTATCCAGCCTACTGCGTCTCCATCGGGCTACAGCTTCAAGGCAGGTCGATCCTGGGAGCGGTCTTTGACCCGACGCGGGAAGAACTGTATGTGGCGGAGGCTGGAGGCGGCGCCTTTCTCAATGGAGCGCCACTTCATGTATCACGCGCTCCTTCGCTGAATGCCTCTTTGCTGGTTACAGGCTTTGCCTACGACGTACGAGAAAGCTCAAACAATAATCTGGACCATTTCTCTCGCTTCGCGCTGCGCGCCCAAGGTCTCCGTAGGACCGGCACAGCCGCCCTGGACCTCTGCTACGTCGCCGCCGGCCGCTTCGACGGGTTTTGGGAACTCAAGTTGCATCCTTGGGATACGGCAGCCGGTGCGCTCATGGTTGTGGAAGCGGGAGGGCGAGTCACAGACTTTAAGGGTGGGTCGTTTTCCATTTACAGCCAGGAGATCGTGGCGAGCAACGGATTCATCCACGACGCCATGCTGGCTGTCCTGAGCGGACGCTAACAGCGACGCGCTCTCCCCGTGAGGCTGCCGAATCCTTTCCCGACAACGCTCGGAGACAGTTGCGCGTCTGCCCTTGGCTTAGCCGGTCTTGTCTGAAACCGGCGTCGGCGCTGCAGGAGCTTGCTCCACCGACTTCCCGTCCGGTGACCATCCGCCTCCGAGGGCTTTGTAGAGTTGGACGATCGAGACCAAGTGGAGCCGATGGGTGCCCGTGAGGGCCACTTCAGCCTCGAAGAGATTGCGCTGGGCGACCAGCACATCCAGATAGTTGGCAAGCCCGCCTTTGTACCGCAGGTTGGCCAGGTGCAACGCAGATCGGAGGGCATCCACCTGCTGCACCTGCGCCTCTCGCTGCTCACGCGCCGTACGCACAGCCACCAGAGCATCTTCGACTTCCCGAAAGGCCACGAGGATGGTCTGCTCGTATTGGGCTAAGGCCTGCCTGGTTTGCGCTTCGACCGCCGCTTGTTGGAATCCCAAGATTTGGGCGTTCAGCAACGGGGCCGCGAATCCAGGCCCAACTTCTCCAAAAAAACTATCGTCGGTGATGAGCTTCGAGAGTTGTGGACTCGACACGCCTAGGATTCCGGTGATGGTAATCTTAGGAAACCGTTCGGCCTTGGCGACTCCGATTCGCGCATTCGCCGCCGTCAGTTCTTGCTCGACCTGCACGATATCCGGCCGGCGCTGAAGCAATTCGGACGGGAGCCCAGGCGGAACTTGAGGCGGCAACACCTGCTCCGTCAGCGAGTGGCCTCGCAGGATCTGATGTGGATTGCGTCCGAGCAGCACACTGATCTGATTTTGCTTTTGGACCATCTGTCGTTCAAACTCAGCCGCTCGAGCCGCCGCATTGGATCGCTCCGCCTCGAATTGATCAACGTCCAGTTTGTTGATCACTCCCTGTCGCAACCGAGCCCGGCCGATTCTGACCGACTCTTCCCATGCCAGAACCGTGCGCTTGGCAATCTCCAATTGCATGTCGAACTGGAGGAGATCGAAGTACGCCTCTGCCACCCCGCTCACGAGTTGCAGAATCACCGCCCGCCGGTTCCATTCACGGGCAAACAGATCCGCAAACGCGGCTTCGTTAGACCGACGGATACGCCCCCAAATGTCCAACTCCCATGAAAGATTGCCTTGCGTGTAATAGTTAAACGGGTTCGGAAATCCGGGGACAAGAAAAAACGCCTTTCTTCCGAAGGCTGGCGTGCTGGTGGTGTTGCTGAGCTGAGGGGCAAAATCCATCCGCGCGATCAGCGCCCTCGCTTGAAACTCGTCTATGCTGGCCACGGCGCGTTTCAGGTCTTTGTTCTCCTCCAGTGCAATGCGGATGAGCTTTTGCAGCTCTTTGTCCCGAAGCAACTCCCACCACGGGAGATTCGCAATGGAGTTCGGATCGACGGACTCCGTCATCCGAAACCCTTCCGGGGTCGTGATGGCGGATCGTTCGTAGTCCGGCCCCATCGCACAGGAGGTCAGCAGCATCAAGAGCACGGCAAGGGCTAGGCCACGCATCATGGTCCTCCTTCCACCTGTGAGTGGGCAGGTGTGACACTCCCTGCTCCCCTCTCTCGACCTCTCATACGCTGCGAAAGCTTGCGGACCAGCACGAAGAAGAGCGGGACGAAGAAGATGGCCAGGA
>JAHWYE010000233.1 GCA_020028195.1 Nitrospirota bacterium | reverse complement strand
CGAGATTTACACGACGCTGGTACAGGACTGGAAGGGTGAGAATCTGCAGTTGCGCAAGTTTCAGTCGCCGATTGGGGCGAGGAATCTTGGGAACGATGTGCCTGACGAGGCGGTCGCAGCACTCCTGTCGGTCTGTTGCAAAAACGCCGAGGTCTTCCAGGAATACTTCCGCCTGAAGGCCAGGATCTGCAAGATTAGGCCAATGATCCGCTATCATATTTATGCACCACACAGGGCTGACCGAAAACGGTACCGATACCAGGACGCCGTCCGTATGGTCCTGGAGGCCTATCGGGCCTTCTCTCCTCGACTGGCAGAGCTGGCAGAACGTGTCTTCGCCGAGCACCGCATCGACGCTCGCACCAGGCCTGGCAAGTTGAGTGGGGCCTACTGCTATAGCGTGGTGCCCGGATTCACTCCCTACGTCTTGTTGAACTATACGGGAGAGGCTCGAGACATCGCCACGCTGGCGCATGAACTGGGCCACGCGGTGCATGGGATGATGGCAGCGGACCATTCCGTCTTCACCTTCCACGCCACGCTCCCGCTGGCTGAAACCGCCTCGGTATTCGGCGAACGGGTGCTCTCTGATGCCTTGATGGCGCAAGAAACCAGCAAAGCCGTTAAGCAGGGGTTGTTGCTGGCTCAACTCGATGATATCTACGCCACTGTGCTACGCCAGGCCTATTTTGTCCTGTTCGAGAATACGGCACACGACATGATCGCAAACGGCGCGACCCTGGAGGACCTGGCGTCAACCTACCTCGCTAAGCTGCGTCAGCAGTTCGGCAAGGCGGTTGCGGTCCCGGACGAGTTCAAGTGGGAATGGCTGACGATCCCACATATTTTCGGCAGCCCCTTCTACTGCTACGCCTATTGCTTCGGCAACCTCTTGGTGCTTGCGCTCTACCGCATGTATAAGGAACGAGGACCTGCCTTTGTCCCGAAGTACTTGGATTTGCTGGAGCTTGGAGGGTCCAAGAGCCCGGAGGCTATTGTAGGCGAAGTCGGCGTAGATATACGCTCCGAGGCCTTTTGGCAATCAGGGTTTGACTCGATTAGGGAGATGGTTGAGGACCTAGAACAGACAGCCTAGTAACCAGACACAGCAACCCACCTGCCAGGCCAGAGCTTCTGAGCTGGCCTGACCGCCAGGCCTGAGAGCCCCAAAAAATCTCCTTGACAGCAAGCAGGCAGGTCGTTACAATTATTCTATTGATAACGGTTATCAGAATCGTTTATAGCACGGCTCGATGGAAGGGCCAGCGGTGATGATTGAGAGGCTACATCCCCCGAGAAGGAGTCCATCCCATGTACGTCTGCTTGTGTAGGGGTCTGACCGAGTCTGACATTCAACAGGTAGGCCAAGCCGGCATTTTCGAGGCAGAAAGACTGGTCGAGGTCTTGGGGCTGAACGACGACGAATGCTGCGGACGATGCGCCCGTGATATTCAGGAACTCGTGGACTTGGCCACGTGCAAACTAGCCCTGCAGTGTCCCAACCCTGCCCACTGTCGATACTGACAGTGGTTCGAGCCCCCCTGATAATGATCTCTTACCACGTGCAAACCGCAATTCAGTCTGCCAACAGAGCCATCTTCGAAGGGGATCCTGAAGCGCGGTCGCTCGCCAGCCCATGATCTTCTCTCCCAACCATAGAGCAGGAGGTTCTTGATGAAAGCGAAAGAGGGCGTGATCGACCTGTTGAATAAAATCCTGACCGCCGATCTGACAAGCATCAATCAGTATTTCGTCCACGCAAAAATGTGTGAAAACTGGGGGTACGAGCGACTTCACCACAAGGTTCGAGAACGGAGCTTCGATGAGATGAAGGATGCAGAGGAACTGATCGATCACATCCTTTACTTGGAGGGAGTCCCCAACATGCAGCGCCTGGGGACTGTCCGCGTGGGCGAGACGGTGCCGGAGCAGTTGAAGTCTGACATGAAATCCGAACAGGAGATGGTGAAGCTGCTGACGGAGGCGACCTCTCATTGCGCCAAGGTCGGGGATTACACGACCCGGCATATGCTCGAGGACATGGTCAAGGACTCAGACAAGCATATCGACTGGATCGAGACGCAGCTTGAAACCATCAAGCAGGTTGGGCTGGAAAATTACCTGAGCCACCAAATCAAAAAGGATGATAGCTAGCGGTTACTGTGCAGATCCTCGCTTGACCATCCAGGCAATTTCTGCTACCCGCTTCCCAAGGTCTCTGGCGCCCGCCAGTTCCTTGCTGTCAATGCCCGGGCTCTCCCCTTCGGTCGTCGCTGACGCTCCAAAGGCCCCTCCTCCACCGACCACAATCATCTGGTTTCCGAGCATCGCCGCGAGCATCGTCAGGAGCGTGACCTCCTTGCCCCCGGCTACCTGTCCGCCGGTGGCAAAGGCCGCGCCAACCTTATCCCTCATCTTAAACTCTGGAAAGACCCCAAACTTGAGCTGCCAATTGTCAAAGAACGTCTTGACCTCCCCGGCCATATTGGACCAATAAACCGGGGAGCCGACCACCACTGCGTCGGCCGAAAAGAGATCCTCCGCCGTCACCTGCCCCACACGTTTCAGCACCACAACCGTTCCCTGCACACCTTTCGCCCCGTCCACCACTCCCTGAGCCATCTTTTCCGTATTGCCTGTCGCCGAGTGATAGGCCACGAGGATCTTAATATGAGGTGACGGTTCGGTCGCTGGGGCAACCCTCGGCAGAATGAACGAGGAGGCAAGAAACACGACAAAAAGAACCGAACTCCTGCTCATACTATTCCTCTGGCTAGGGGTTAGATCAGCGAGAAACCAACGAAGGGGAAAGCGGTCCAGAAATAGAGGATGAAGTCGTGTTCGACCGCAAATAAAGAGAGGTAGTCCACGCCGTCACTTAATGCCGAACCGACTCCTCGTCCATGTGTTCTTCCACCGACACCTCGGTCAACGTTCCTCGATAATCGCACTTATGACAGCGGATCCTCCATTCCTCGAGCCACTTCTCCTGAACGTAGGATTGTCGACATTTGGGACAAACAAAGACGCCCTTCTTGTAGAGAACCATCCGCTTTTCTTTCATCGCTCCTCGCCCTCCGCAGGATCTCTGGACAAGCCCGCAGCAGGATGGCACAGGGCATCGTCGGATTGCAACCGTGTGGTTCCTCTGCTTCGGTTCTCACTGATCTTCCTCGCCCGCCTGTCTCTTCTTGAGTTCTTCCTCCACCAGCACACGCCGGAGCACTTTACCTACCAGTGTCTTCGGAAGCTCGATTCGAAACTCCACTTTCTTGGGAACCTTGAACTTGGCGAGTCCCTTCCGACAATGTTCCAAAATTTCTGCAGGGGTGGCGGTCTGGCCGTCCTTCAGGACCACATAGGCCTTGATCAATTCCCCGCGCAGGCCCAGAGGGAGACCTACAACGACCGCCTCTTTGACCTTGGGATAGAGGACAAGCACCTCTTCCACCTCACGCGGATAGACGTTCTCCCCCCCTGACTTGATCATGTCTTTCTTGCGATCTTCGATGGAGAAGAAGCCAGCCGCATCCCGACGAGCCAGATCACCAGTGAACAGCCACCCTCCCCTGAGCGCCTGCTGCGTCTCCTGGTCCCGTTTCCAATACCCCTGCATGACTTGAGGCCCACGGATCACCAACTCGCCGATCTCGCCAATCGGGAGTTCCTGGTTTCCGGTTTCCACATCCATGATCCTGGCATCAGTGTCCGGAAGGGGCAACCCGATGCTCCTTCGCCGCCTCTGTGCGGACGCGGAGTGGATCGGATTGACATGGGTGACCGGTCCCGCCTCCGTCAACCCGTATCCTTCCACTAATCTGGCACC
>JAHWYE010000232.1 GCA_020028195.1 Nitrospirota bacterium | reverse complement strand
GCAAATCCAACCGCCGGCGTCTTTGGGCCGCCCAAGACCTCGACGAGGCCGTCATACCGCCCGCCCGCCCCCACTGCATTCTGGGCGCCGAGACGGCGCGAGGTCACTTCGAAGCTTGTCATGGTGTAATAGTCCAGCCCGCGGACAAGCCTGGGGTTCAGCACGTAGGGGACCTTGAGGGCGCTCAAGCCCGCGAGCACCTCGTCAAAGTGACAACGGGCATTTGAGGAGAGATGATCTGTGAGTTTCGGGGCATCCTTCGTGGCTGCCATACACTCAGGTACCTTGCAATCGAGGACACGCAGGGGATTGGTTCCCATCCGGCGTCGGCAGTTCTGGCAGAGGCGGTCCTCCCGTTTTTTCAGAAAGTCGAGCAAGATGGCCTTATAGGCGGGCCGGTCTGCGGCCTCACCCAGACTGTTGATCTCCAGGGTCAGGTCGGGGAGACCTAGCTCTGACAGGAAGCGCCAGAGCAGCGAGATCACTTCGATGTCCGCTCGCGGGTCAGCGCTGCCGAACGACTCGACCCCGAATTGGTGAAACTGGCGAAGCCGTCCGGCCTGCGGACGCTCATGGCGGAACATAGGGCCGAGGTAATAGAGCTTTTGAGAGGTAGGAGAGGCCGCAAGATTGTGCTCGATGTAAGCCCGAACTGCCCCGGCCGTGGCCTCAGGCCGGAGCGTGAGAGAGGTCCCGTCCCGATCCTGGAAGGTGTACATCTCCTTCTCGACGATGTCCGTGGTCGCTCCGATGCTTCGCGCGAACAACTCCGTGACTTCGAAGATGGGGACGCGAATTTCTTGGTATCCATACAGCATGGCGAGGCGATGGGCCGTCCCCTCTATCACCTGCCAGCGTGTAATCTCAGCCGGAAGGATGTCTTTGACGCCTTTAATACCGTGAATCATGTTTGGGAGCCGGTTAGGGGTGAGGTGTTAGGCGTGAGGAGAGGTCTGCTCGGAGAGGAAACCCCCTGACGCCTCACGTTTCACGCCTCACGGATTGGTCGGCACTATAGCCTTGGGGGTAGGGCAAGTCAACGCGCCGTAACCCGCATTCTTTCTTGCGCAGTCTTGTGGCGAGAGGTATAGTGCCCCCCTCTGAGAAGGCATCAGTTAACGCTGAAGGATGAACGATGAAGAGGATCTCCATCCAGCATTCCGCGTTCAGCAGTCATCGTTCTAAAGGAAGAGGGTCATGACCCAGGATGGATCAGCGCGGCGCGTCATCGCAGTGGCGCCCATGCCGCCGGAGAAGTCGGCCTACGCGCTGGCGCGCTACAGTCGCTCGCCGGACTCGATCGAGGACAGTATCCGGTGGGTCCATGCCCATTCTTCCGAAAAATTCTGGGATCAGTTCTATTTTGCCTACGGGCACGCCTCCATCGCGGATCTGGGCCATGTCATCATCTGCTTCGAGCACATCTCCGAGCTGGCGGCTATTCGACTCGAGGACGAACCGCTCTGGGACGGGCAGGCGAAATCCAGCCGTTACCAGAACTTCGGACCGAGCGGCTGCTATGTCCCGGACTCGATTCGCGGGACCGAGACAGAAGGAGCCTATCGCGGCATCCTTGGCAGCCTGTTCAATGCCTATCGATTGCTCCATGATCCGCTGAAACGCCATCTCTCGGACCGTGCCCCGCGTCCCGACGACATGAAACCAGCCGAGTATGATCGAACCATCGCCGCCAGAACCTTCGACGTGACACGCTACCTGCTGCCCCTCGCGGTGCGCACGAATGTCGGGCAGGTCGTGAGTATCCGCACGCTCGAAAAACAGATCACCCGGCTGCTCTCGGCCCAGCTTCCTGAACTGCGCGCGATCGGAGAGGAGTTGAAAGAAGCCTGCCAGCATCCGCCGGTCAACCTCTGGGGTGAACTCTCAGGCCAAGCCGCGGGCCTGCATGAGCCGTTGGCACCCACTTTGGCACGCCATGCGAAGCCGGATGCCTATCAGAGCGAGGTCTATACAGACCTCTCCCGCCACGCGCGGGAGGTGCTCAACGCGGCTGGCTTGGATCACCCTTCTTCTTGGACCGCAGAGACCCCCGTCGATCTGATCGAGCCGCACGATCCATTGGACGAGCTGGCCGCCACGTTGCTGTATCGGGCGAGCCATGCGCCCTACCGACGGATTCTGGCGCTGGTGCAGGGTTGGACCGAAAAGCAGAAGCAAGACACGATCGAGGTCGCGCTCACACGACGGGGTCCTCAGGATGAGCTGATCAAGGAGTTCCGCTGCGGTTACGCGCTCGTGTTCGATATCCTCATGGACATCGGAGGCTGGCGAGATCTGCATCGGCACCGCCGTTGCCAGCAGGTCCAGCAGAACTTCACGACTCAGCACGGCTATGACGTGCCGCCGGCCCTGACCGAGGCTGGCCTGGAGGGCGACTATCGGGCCGCGATGGACGCGGTGAGGGCAGATATCGAGCAGTTGCGCAAATCCCACCAAGAGGCGGCCCTCTACGCGATCCCCTTCGGCTTCAGGGTTCGCTGCCTGTTCAAGATGGATTACGCTGAGGCGGAGTATATCGCGCGGTTACGATCCGGGGTGAAAGGTCACTGGTCCTACCGCACGGTGGCTTGGCAGATGAAGCAGATGATCGCGAAGCGCCATCCCTTCCTCGGCGATCAGATTCGTGCGACTCCGCCGGATGTGGAAGACAGTTTGACGCGCTGATATACTGCCCCCATGAAAAGTCGCCTTCAGTTCGGCGGCCATCCGCTCCACGTGATGGTGGTGGGCTTCCCCATCGGGCTCTACACTACGTCGCTGGTCTGCGATGGCCTGTATCTGCTCCTTCATGAGACCTTCTGGTTCCGGATGGCCTACTGGGCGATCGTGTTCGGGTTGGTCACGCACCTGGGCGCGATTGCGACCGGGCTACCTGATTTTCTGGCGGTCATGCGGGATCCTGAACAGAAAGAGGCACGTCGTCCCGCCACCTCCCACCTCGTCTTCGGCATCGGCTTGCTCGTGGTTCAGGGATTGAACCTGGCGGTGCGAAACGGCGGAGACGTTCCAGTCGGAGGGTCCGTCGCCATGCCCGTGATTGCGAACGTGATCGCGGCTGCACTTGTTGGTCTCCAGGGATGGTACGGAGGGGAACTCGTGTATCGGCATCTGGTCGGTATTGAGTTGCCGGACCCTATGGGGCAGGCGCCGTCCGGTAAGCACAAGGACAGGAAGCACCATTAGCCGATGGCTGAGTACGCAGATCGGGTCCGGGACGCGGTCCTCGCGGGCAATTGGTCCTCGGTGTTGCAAGAGGCCACCGCCTGGGTCGAGGATGCGTCGTGTGGTCCAGAAGCAGGACCCTTAACGGACCCGCGCGCCTACTTTGCGCTGAATGTCGTCCACCTCATCAAGGGCGAGTTTGGCCGGGCCTGGACGATGTCCACTAGGTCACTGCAGGAGGCGAGCGACATCGAGCAGATCCGGGTCTGGACCGAGGCGATGCTCGCGCAACATCCGGAGAATGCGAATGTCCAGCTCGTGATGGGCCTCTTCCTCGCCCAGTCCGGTCAGTCGGAGCGGTCGGTGGATCGGTACAAGGAAGCGATCGGGCTGGATTCTCACTCGGCCTATCCTCACTATTTTCTGGCACAAATCCACGAACGGGCGGACCGGATGGAGATGGCCATCAAGGAGTACCGAGAGGCGGTCAAGCTGAATCCTTCCTATGCCCCTGCCAGAACGAACCTGGGCGTGGCCTATCAGGAACAGGGCCGGCTCGAGATGGCAATTCCTCAGTATCGGGAGGTGATCAAGCTCAATCCGAACGATGCGGTGGCGCACGCCAATCTGGCCTGCGCTCTGTC
>JAHWYE010000231.1 GCA_020028195.1 Nitrospirota bacterium | reverse complement strand
GGAAGTCCAAGACGGTACCTTCACGATTACCAATCATGGAGGTTTCGGCAGCCTCTTCAGCACCCCCATCATCAGCCAGCCCCAGGTCGCCATCCTGGGCGTAGGAGCGGTCCAGAAGCGAGCGGTGGTGGTCAACGACGCAATTGCGATCCGCCCCATGGGCTACCTCAGCCTCTCGTTCGACCATCGGGTGATCGACGGCGCCACAGCCGATCAATTCATGGGCAAGGTGAAGGGTTATTTGGAACAGAGTAAGTGGGAGAATCTCCTGTGAACAGGAAACGAAACGCAGTTATCGTCAGCGCCGCGAGGTCAAATCCAAACCGCTCATGCTGAGCCTGTTGAAGCACGGAAAGGTCGGCGCAATGAGTGTGCGCGCCATGAAGATTGACGACGTCAAAACGATCGGGGTCGTCGGTGCGGGCCAGATGGGCCGAGGCATCAGCCAGGTTATGGCGACGGCCGGGTGGCTGGTCTTTCTCGTGGATGTGGCGAAGCCACCGCTGGAAGAGGCGCTTAAGAGAATCCGCAACGGGGTCGAACGAGCAGTTCAAAAGGGGAGCCTCTCGCCGCACCAGGCCGGCACTGTCATGGCTCTCATTCATCCGATGGTCGAGCTTGAACGGCTGAGAGATGCTCAGCTCGTCATTGAAGCCATCCCCGAGGATCTCGCGATGAAACAAGATCTCTTCGTGCAGCTCGATTTTGTCTGCCGGCCGGAGACGATCCTGGCCAGCAACTCGTCCTCCATCTCCATCACGAAATTGGGCGCGGCTTCTGGCCGGCCTGATCGGGTCATCGGGATTCACTTTATGAACCCAGTTCCGGTCATGGGGCTAGTCGAGGTAGTCCGGGGGTTGGAGACCTCTGATGAAACGGAGAGGCTTGCGCTGGACCTCGTCACGAGGATCGGGAAAACAGCGGTTGTGTGTAAGGACATTCCAGGGTTCATTGTCAACCGGATCCTGATTCCTATGATCAACGAGGCGATCTTTGCCTTAGAAGAGGGAGTAGGCGCAGCAGAGGCGATTGATCTGGCCATGACCGCCGGCGCCAACCACCCGGTGGGCCCGCTCGCCCTAGCTGACCGGATCGGTCTTGATACAGTCCTGGCGATCTGCGAAGTCCTCTACCAGGATTTAGGCGATCCCAAGTTCCGCCCTTGCCCGCTCCTGCGCAAATACGTGGATGCCGGGTGGTTGGGGCGAAAAACCGGTCGAGGATTCTACACCTACTAGCCAGCAGCAACTGGCGAAGAGCTTGCATTCTGCGCTGTTGGCTATTGGCTGGTAGTTAAGGAGGCTGAGGGATGAACCAGCGAAAGCGCCGCTTTACTTCCTTATCCGGCTTGGATATCGAGCAGCTCTATACGGCAGACCATGTCAAGGGATGGTCTGCTGAAGCCGATCTCGGAGCGCCTGGCGAGTTCCCCTACACCCGCGGCGTCTATCCCAGCATGTACCGAGGCCGCCTGTGGACCATGCGGCAGTTCGCCGGGTTTGGGACGGCCGAGGACACCAACCAGCGATTCAAGTACCTCCTGCAGCATGGGCAGACCGGCTTGAGCGTGGCGTTTGACATGCCGACGCTCATGGGGCTGGACTCAGACGATCCTCAGGCGCGCGGGGAGGTTGGTTACTGCGGTGTAGCGGTCTCTTCGCTGGCCGACATGGAGCGACTCTTCGACGGCATCCCGCTCGACCAGGTCACCACCTCGATGACGATCAATGGCCCTGCTGCCGTACTCTTCGCCATGTATTTGGCGGTGGCGGAACAGCGGGGAATCTCCTACGACCGCCTCGGCGGCACGCTCCAGAATGATATCCTGAAAGAGTACATCGCGCAGAAGGAATGGCTGTTTCCACCGGAGCCGCATCTCCGGCTGATCGTGGACACGATCGCTTACTGTGCGAAGTCCATACCCAAATGGCACCCCGTCAGCATCAGCGGCTATCACATCCGCGAGGCCGGCTCGACCGCGGTGCAGGAACTGGCCTTCACGCTTTACGACGGACTCACCTATGTCGAGGCGGCAGTCAAGGCCGGGCTGGAGGTGGATGCCTTCGCGCCCCAGCTTTCCTTCTTCTTTAACGTGCACAATGACTTTTTCGAGGAAATCGCCAAGTTCCGGGCTGCTCGGCGATTGTGGGCACGCGAAGTGGAGCGACGGTACCATCCGAAGGATCCGCGCTCCCTTCAACTCCGATGTCATGCCCAGACAGCCGGCTGCTCGCTCACAGCGCAGCAGCCGATGAACAACGTGGTCCGCACGACCCTTCAGGCGCTCGCGGCAGTGTTCGGCGGAGCTCAGTCGCTCCACACGAACTCGATGGACGAGACCCTGTCGCTTCCGACGGAAGAGGCGGTGAAGCTGGCGCTGCGCACGCAACAGATCATCGCGCAGGAAAGCGAGGTCACGAACACAGTGGATCCGCTCGGGGGGTCCTACTATGTCGAGTCGCTGACCAACCGACTGGAGGAAGGTGCGCGAGATTACTTCCGGAAGCTGGACGACATGGGCGGCATGGTGAAGGCCATTGAACGAGGGTACCCACAGCGGGAGATCCTGGAGGCCTCACAGCGCTACCAGCAGGAGGTGGAACGGAAAGAGCGGGTTATCGTCGGCGTCAACGACCATGTGGAGCAGGAGTCGCGTCAGGTCCCCATCCTCAAGATTGGCCCGGATGTCGAGAAGGCTCAAGGGGAGCGCGTGACCGCGCTGCGGGCTCAGCGGGATTCCTATCGGATGGCCGGCAGCCTGCAGGCCCTGCAAGAGGCCGCCGCGACTGAGGAGAATCTGATGCCCTATCTCATCGACGCGGTGAAGGCGCAGGCCACGTTGGGCGAGATGTGTGCCGCGCTGAAAGAAGTGTTTGGGACGTATCGGGAGCCAGTAGTACTATGAGAGGCTCGGCTGACGAAGGGCGGGGAGGGCGGCCTGGTCAATCCCCTGTGCTCGCGGAGTGCGCACGCTCAGAAGGTGCTCCCTCGACGCGCGCAGTTGGGGATCAACCACGCCGCCCTTGTAAATTTGATGTGACAACCAAACCTTCTTTGCCCATCCCTTTCATCCGAGACCTAGCTCAGGAGAGCAGGACAACATGAAACTTGGAGAGTTTGAAATTTATCCTGTGACGGACGGGCGGTTCCGGTTGGACGGAGGCGCCATGTTCGGGGTGGTGCCTCGGGTCCTGTGGGAGAAGTGCTGCCCAGCCGATGAACTCAACCGCATCCAGTTGGCGCTCAATCCCCTGCTGATCCGCGCGCATGGGAAGAACATCCTGGTGGACACGGGTCTGGGCAACAAGTTGGACACCAAGCTCCAGGATATGTTCGCAGTGGACCGGACTCCGCCGCTGTATGACTCGTTGAAGAAACACGGATTAACTGCTGAAGACATCCACATGGTCATCAACACGCACTTGCACTTTGATCATGCCGGGGGCAACACAGCCCAAAACGATGGCCGCGGGGTTATCCCCGCATTTCCCAAAGCCAAGTATTTCGTGCAGCAAGGCGAATACGAGGATGCGGTGCTGGCGAACGAGCGTACGAAAGCCAGCTATCGCCAAGAGAATTTCACACCGATCGCACAGGTCCACCAGTGGGAATTCCTGAAAGGAGACACGGGGCTGCTGCCCGGCCTGTCGGTCCTGGTGACACATGGGCATACCGCCCATCACCAGGCCGTGAAGATCGAATCGGAGGGCAGGGTGGCGCTCTACCTCGGAGATTTGATCCCGACCGTCTCGCACCTTCCGCTCCCCTACATCATGGGCTACGATCTCTATCCCTTACAGACGCTGGAAACGAAGCGGAAGGTGCTAGATCG
>JAHWYE010000230.1 GCA_020028195.1 Nitrospirota bacterium | reverse complement strand
ATCTGCTGGCTGGTTCCGTCGGACAGCGTAAGCTGGATCTGGTGAGTTTTGATCGGCATCCGCTGGAAACAAGAAAAGGCATCACAACCGCCGCCTAGGCGGTCCGATGCCCTTGGCGGGATGGTAGGCGCGGACGGTCTTGAACCGTCGACCTCTACCGTGTCAAGGTAGCGCTCTCCCCCTGAGCTACGCGCCTAACGTCCGGGGCCATGCTAATCTAGCCCAGGCGAGGTTGTCAAGAATAGCACAGGCGACGGCAGCACGACGAATCGTGCTGCCGTGGCGCTCTTTGGCGAGGCTTCCGCTCAGGCGGAGCCTTTACCTGACGGCGGACTTCAGGGCCTTCCCGGCGGAGAATTTCGGGACTCGAGCGGCGGGAATACGCAGGGATTCACCGGTTCTCGGATTGCGGCCGATCCGCGCTTTTCGCTTGGCAACCAGAAACGTGCCGAAGTTGACCAAGCTGACCCGCCTCCCTTTCTTGAGGGAAGCGGTTATGCTGTTGGTAAATGCCGACAGCGCATTACTTGCTGCAACTTTGGTAATACCCGCCGACGATGCCATCTTTGCGGTCAGCTCTTCTTTTGTCATAGCGTACTCCTTAAGTTAGAAAGTTGATGGATGAGATCCTACGGACTGTATGCCCGTTGGGACCAGAGACTTCCCAGCTCTTATGCTGGGTACAACATTCCTGCACGGTCAGGCTTTCTGAGTCTTTTCCCGTTTGACCGGGATGTGTAATTCAGTAATTTTTTTCCTCAGGGTATTGCGATTCATTCCCAATAAATGAGCAGCCTGAATCTGGTTCCCATTCGTTTCCTTGAGGGCCAGGCTGATGAGCGGTCGCTCGACCGCCCTGATCAACATCGGGTGCAGGTTCCGGGCAGAGCCGTTTTTCATGCCTTTCACGAAATCACCGAGCTTGAACTCGAGATAGTCCTCAAGGGAAAACTCGCGACCGCCTGAGCCGGCGGGCTGTCCGGCCCCGTTCCTGATCGCCTGCACGGTCCCGACCGTCTGCCGGAGCACCGAACGGGATCCAGCCAGGATGAAGGTGTGTGTCGGGTCAACCTCACGCTGCACCTCTGCCAGGTCTTTGACCGTGGATCGTTTGGTCTCGAGGATCACGCCGTCAAACGTGCGTTTGGCGACCGCTCGCTGCAGAGATCCGACATCCCTGGCCACCGTAATGGTGGCGGGAATGGAGGACTTCTTGAGGTCCTGCTCGAGCTGGGCTTGAAGGTCTGGATCGCCGGTCAGCAGAAGGAGGCTAAAAGCGGATGACCGCATGTCCATGAACATTCCGCGGTGAAGAGAGGGCGGGATTATCTCGCTATGGTCAAACGATGTCAATCAGAAAAATCATTCTGATGAAATTTTTTTGCGTGCAATGAAAATGCCAGGCGCGAGTAAACTGCATCACATTGAGATGGCTTCGGGTTCTTTATAGGCGCCACTTTCCGGCCGAGGGAATATTTTGTTCGCTGGTGTCGGTTATTCTATACAGGATAACGCAGC
Organism: Nitrospirota bacterium; assembly: GCA_020028195.1. Classification (GTDB taxonomy): domain Bacteria; phylum Nitrospirota; class Nitrospiria; order Nitrospirales; family Nitrospiraceae; genus NS-7. The sequence goes on along the minus strand of JAHWYE010000230.1, from coordinate 2,316 downwards.
TATCCTTCCAGCGCTTCGGGGGACCATGCGCGCCGAGTTGTTGAGCCTGTGCATGCCCAATTTCTCACCGCATCAGCGGCCACCGGGTGGATCGGATTGAGATGTTCTTGGTTGATACTCGGGGCCCCTGCTCCGTCTGGTACCTCCGGTAGGGGGTAGCCGTGTGACTGCCACCAATGGTGTCGTTTCAGAAGATTTTGGAGGAAAGGCGCAAGTCAAGATGAAAGGGCGTGAGAAACTGTATGGGATTTCTCCCTGGACCCGTCATGAGCTGCTCCTTCAAGAGAGGATGCGCAGTGTGCTCGTGATTCTGTCATGAGTGAGCAGTCTCGTTCTATCGACTCAGGCCCAGAACCCGGTATGTACAAAAACCGCTTGACACCTTCTTGCGCAAGGGTGTATACGTTAACACTACATATCTTAATTCCTATCGGAATACTAGGCAATGAAGGTTTCTCTCAAAGCTACATACGGGATTATGGCCGCCCTGGACTTGGCTTTGCACAACGGCACCTCGCCTGTCCGGGCCAAGTCTATTGCACGCCGGCAGACGATCCCTGCTCGATTTCTTGAGCAGGTTCTGCATGCCATGAAAAACGCCGGATTGGTGGACAGTTTGCGAGGCGCACAAGGGGGCTATTTGCTTAGCAAGCTCCCAGCAGAGGTTTCTCTGGCCGACATCGTAGAGGCGCTGGATGGCCCCCTCTCGCCTTCTCCCAAACGAGGGGCGGCTGCTCGCCGCACTCGGGGAATGACCAAGCCGGAATCGCTTCTGGCCAGCGTCTGGGAGCGGGTGACACAAGCGGAGTTAGATGTGCTGAGCGCGGTCACTCTAAAGGAATTGGCTGAACGCCACCAACAGATCGAGCAACAGCGGACGTTGATGTACCACATCTGAGATCGAACAAGTCTTGGACAAAGAGGCTTGACATGACCCCTTTCAGGACGATTCACCCGGTCGAGATCCAGACCACACCTGTTCCGCCGAAGATTCTCGAGGAAATCGAGGCTTTCGAAGGAGAAGTGCAGCGCTTGAATGCTGGAGAGGTCCCCAGCGATATATTCAAGCCGTTTCGCCTCCAGTACGGGATCTACGGCCAGCGCCAGCCTGGGGTGCAGATGGTCCGGATCAAGATTCCCTTTGGAGGGTTGACGGCGAATCAGTTGCGGCGCATCGCAGAGCTGGCCGACACCTACACGACCGGCGTCGGCCACGTCACGACGCGTCAGGATATCCAGCTCCATTTCGCGCAACTCAAGGATGTCGGCACCATCATGCGGGGGCTTGCGGAGGTGGGCCTCACCACCCGTGAGGCTTGCGCCAACACGGTCCGCAACGTCACGGCCTGCCACCTTGCCGGAGTCTGCCAAGGCGAGATCTTTGATGTCACGCCCTATGCCAAGACGGTCGCGCTACATTTGCTCCGCAACCCGTTGAATCAGAGTCTTCCGAGGAAGTTCAAGATCGCCTTCTCCGGCTGCCGCCACGACTGCGCCCTCACGCCCATTCATGACATTGGGCTATTGGCAGCTCGTCTTGAGGACGGAACCATCGGGTTCCGGATGTCCGTAGGCGGCGGGCTTGGAGCTGCGCCCCGCATCGGTCAAGTGCTGCGAGAGTTCGTTTCCATGGACGACCTGATTCCCACCATCGAGGCCGTGATCAAGGTCTTCGATACCCTGGGTAATCGCAAGAACCGCAACAAGGCCCGGATGAAGTTCGTCATCGAGAAGCTAGGTTTCGAGGGGTTCAAGCGGCGCTGGGAGGAAGCCTATGTTGCAATGGGCCATGCCCGCCCCAACCATGAGCCGATGAAGCTGCTCTGGCACCAGGATGAGCCGGCCCCGCTTCTCATGCCGGCTTCGACCAAGGGCGCAAGCGCCGGTGTGGCTGGTGGCAATGGTGACGCCGATGGAAACGGCGCGTATCACGAATTGCCGTATCAGATGTGGAAGCGGACCAACGTGGTCCAGCAGAAACAGCCAGGTTACGCCGCTGCGGTCATCAAGCTGCAGATGGGGGATATCACCGCGGACCAAATGTGCTTCGTCGCTGATCTGGCCGAAAGTTATTCCAACGGCAACCTCCGGACCACGATCAATCAGAACTTGATCCTTCGGTGGATTCCTGAATCCCGTCTTGAGAATCTCCACGCCGAACTGGTCCTGCACGGCCTAGGTGATCCGGGCGCCGAACTGGTGGAGGACATCATAGCTTGTCCCGGCACTGATACCTGTGGCCTCGGCATCACCTCCTCTAAGGGCTTGGCTCGCGCAATGGCCGAGATCCTCCCGCCAGGGCGCGTCCCGGAGGAT
>JAHWYE010000229.1 GCA_020028195.1 Nitrospirota bacterium | reverse complement strand
TCAGGATCTTCCGCCATTCCTCGTCGGTTTTTGTAATCTTCATTATTCGACCTGCCTCCTTGGCTTGTGCAGGCCATAGGCCAAGTGATTTTGCCAGAATGCCTAGCCCCAATGCTAGGCCGGCTTTGAGTATGGTTCTCCGTTCCATCCTAGAGCAGTCCTTTCACGAGCCTTTTGACTTATTCTACCTTGTTCCCAACGGTTAGTCTCGCCTCATTCTAGATCCTTACGCCTTCAGGACTGTCGCGGCGGCTGGTCATTGTTTGTAAGGCCTTGACTGGTGCCAGTCCGACTTGCTACCTCTCTTCCGTGGCAGAACTCATGGACAAACGTGCTTCTGAACGACCCCAGGTCCTGTTGGCCTGGAGCAGTGGCAAGGACAGTGCCTGGACCCTTCACAAGCTCCGCACCCAAGGTACCGTTGATGTCGTGGGTCTGCTGACGACGATCAATCGTGAGGCGGGGCGGGTCGCAATGCATGCTGTACGAATGCAGCTCCTGGAGGCACAAGCTGCGGCGGTCGGGTTGCCGCTTGTCAAGGTGTTTATCCCGAGTCCGTGCTCGAATGAGCAATATGAGCGAGCAATGAGCGACGCCATCGCGCGTGCGCGGGCCGAAGGGATCACTCAAATCGCCTTCGGTGATCTCTTCCTTGAGGATGTGCGTCGATACCGGGAGAACCAGCTTGCAGGGACCGGCATCCAGCCGATCTTCCCGCTCTGGGGTCTGGACACCGCCAGCCTTGCTCGAACCGTGGTGGCGGCCGGCCTGCGCGCGTACCTCACCTGCGTCGATCCCAAACAGTTGACCCCGTCGTTTGTGGGCCGCACCTTCGATGCTCAGTTCCTTGACGAGCTGCCGCCCGGCGTAGACCCCTGCGGGGAGCGGGGGGAGTTCCATACATTCGCCTAGGCTGGCCCCATGTTCGCCGCACCGATTCCGATTGTGCCCGGGGCAGTGGTGTCGCGAGACGGGTTCGTGTTCGCAGACCTCCTGCTTCAAGAATCAACTCCCTAACGGTCAACAAAGAGGCCGCCTGCTGGGTCCACCAGGGTGCGTCCGTTGTCACGCCCACTCGAGCTTGGTTGAAGTCCGGTGACGTACTCGTCCTTGCCGGCCAGATCGAAAAAGGCGCTCATGCTGTTGTCTGTGGCCATCCCCATCCCGTTTTGTGCCAGATAGCGGTCCATGCCCCCGTCGTCGAGAAAGACGCTCCAGGCGTTGTGATCAGCGCGACCCAGGCCGCTCGACCACTGAAAGTCATAGACATCATTCCCCTGACCCACATCAATGCAGAGCATGACGCTCCGGTCCCAGGCCGCCCCGCCGTTGTACCACGGGCCTGTCGAGGCGTAGTGGTCATCGCCCTGGACGTCAACGAAGAGTCCCAGACCGTAGTGCGCTCCTGCCGCCTGTCCGTATCGAGCCGCATCATGGTCATCGTTGCCGGCCAGGTCAAGCTTGGACCCGGCGCCGAAGAAGTAGGCTGCCCCTTGGGAAAAATTGGAGCTGTGGTAGCGATCGTTGCCCGCGACATCAATCACAAGGCCCAAGCCGCCCGCAAGGTTGTAGGACTGGTGCTCAGAATCGTTGGTCAACAGGCGCATCCCCGAACCGGCCCCAATGCCGAAGCAGTCGTACTGGAAGAGGCGGCCACCGGGCTTGTCGTCTGGTGCGTCAGCGGTATTATAACTGCTCGGGTATCGGTCGCCACACTGGTAGCTGTCATCGCCGGTCAGGTCAACGACCGCACCGATCCCCAATGGTCCTCCGAAGCCGATGGCATAGCCAAAGCTCGCGTACGTGTCTTGTCCAGCCACATCCATGACAAGGCCCAATCCGCCCACTGCGGCCCCATGCGTAAACTTGTCACCGATATACTGATCGTTCCCAGACAGGTCCCTTAGGATGCCCAGTCCGGCAAAGCCGGTGCCGCCGGAGCCCTGAGGCAGCAGATACACATCGTCGCCAGCCTGATCCATAAGCAACCCCACGCCCAGCCGGCCTGTCGCCAGCCCCAGTGGTGAACCATGATAGGTATCCTGTCCTGCGAGGTCGAGCACCACGCTGTTGCCGTGCCGGGCATCGGTCGCTGCCGCGATGGTTCCCCTGTACAGGTCGTCACCGCCCAGATCGATGACCAAGGCAAATCGGCTGTCGAGGTCGTAGCTGTTGGGTCCCGGTCCACCGATAACGATCAAACCGTATGGGGTTTCACGAACCAGGAGCACCTCGCCGGTGACCCCGCTTGGCGGCGTGAGGACAGCTTTACGGCCCTGGAACAGGGCAGGTTGGCGCTGGAGCCACTCGTTGTCGCTGAAGCGAGCCAGCACCTGCGCAGCGGCCATCAGCGCACCATAGTCCAACCGCTCATTAATCAATTGGCAGAAGCGATGGGTTGCCCTGGCCTGCTGCATGGTCTGGCCGCTAGGGTCCGAAATATGCGGGGAGAAGTCCTCGACGATCAGTTCCGCATGATCGAACAGGAACTGCCGCTCAGCCTGACTCAGCCTCCGCAGCGCCTTCTCACGCAACTGATGGGCTTGCTCGAGGAGGGCCTCGATAAAACTGAGCTGATCTTCTAACGTTGTACTGGACGGAATAGGGATAGGTTTCACTGAGTCTGAGGAGCGGTCCATTCCCGCTTCTAACACCTCAATTAGTACCGGCAGTATTGGCAGACTTTTCTGACCTGACAGGGCCAGCTCTGCAATCTGGTAGCCGTGATTCTCAAGGGTCATCAAGCCTGCCCAGGGGTTGCGCATTGCGTTCAGGACGACAGATCGTTTGAAGGCCGCGGGGAAGGCTTCAGCCGTGGACAATGCCTTGAGGGTGGAGGCCTGTTGTGTGGCCAGATGTCGTTCGAGATCGCTTTCTGCCTGCTTCTGGAGTTTGGCAATCACAGGTTGGAATGCAACGGTAAGGTAAACAGGCTCCTGCCTTGAGGAAGATTCGCCATCGAAGGGTTTCCCCAGGCCGCAGCCAACCAATGTAAGAATCAGCAGACCGGCACCGAGGGAAGAAGCCATTTGGTGGCAGCCGTTCGTTTCTATTTCTGGAGGAGAACCTTACTGTCTGGGTTTTCGGACAATTGGGGGCTCAGTAGCTCGAGCCGCCAGGTTGGCCCGTTGAGGTACAGAGGGCCGTCGAATCGCACAAAGGCGGGAACCCCCTCGCTCAGGATCCAGAAGTGATAGCGAAAATCGGCTGGAAGTCTTCCCAGGAGTGAGCCAAAGAAGTGCACCAGACTCCCCACCTGAGGTTTGAGAACATACTGGGTCGCTGGTTTCGACTGGTCGCCTACCAGCACGGTTTCGTCAGTCACCGGCAGCAGCTCCAACTCGACCAGCTTCGGCTTAGGCATGAAGGTGACATACTGTACCGTTTCATGCTCGCTTCTTTCCAGATTTCTTAAGACGGTCACGATCATCCCGTTATACACGTCCGGCGGCAGCTCCAGTCGTCCGGCTATCAGCTCCTCCGGTCCGTCTGTTCCTGATCGAGAACGAACCTGGTATTCTCCTGTCTTCCGGTCCATCGAAACGTCAAGAGTGTCCGGGAACGAAGGCCCGCGCTGGATAAGCTGGTAGCTCAGCATGGTAAAGACTCGCCGCTGCGAGAAACTCACTCTTTCATCATACAGCGAGCCATCCTTAAAATTCAGGATAAACCGGCTGTCCACTCTGTCCTTGTACGCTACCTGGAGGAGCTCCCCCTGTGCGATAGTCTCGTCGCCCCCTGAACGGAGCACCAGGAAGCCGTGCACGGTCCCTTCGGTGAAGCGCACGACGATGGGTTGGGCGTGAACAACGGTATAGACTGAAAGCGCTGCGAA
>JAHWYE010000045.1 GCA_020028195.1 Nitrospirota bacterium | reverse complement strand
ACACTCGATGGATAGGGACAGATCACAGCACTTTGTGTAAGGATGGGGTTAGATCTTGCAGTAATGCATCATCGTGTGTGAAGCGGGACAGGGTGAAGTCTTGGGATCTTCTATCGGGCTGAAGAGTCGACGGGACGATGGTCAAATGGGGACAGGTGTGAGTATCGACTGATCTGTAAGGCTCGTGGCCGAGACACGATGAAGCGGAACAGTCGAGGAAGGACTAGAAGGCCGGGGCTTGTGGTCCCCATCGGAGACCTGCGAGGTCCGGATCTTCCCCGTCGGTGGGCGGACGGCGATCAGCTTTCTCCGCCTTGCGTTGGGCGCGGCGCTCTTCTTTGTCTTGCCGCTTCATCTGTTTGGCGCGCTCTCGGCTGCGCTTGGTGAGAGTCGCTTTCCCTGGTCTTGCGATGGTTCCCTCCTTGGCATGCAATTACGCCTAATCTGACAGCGACAGGGATGCCTTGTCGGTATCCCCGACCTGTGGGTGGGCGTTATGGTTTCATCGAGTCAGTTACGACCGTTTCCTATTCAGTGACTGCGCGACGTCTTGTGCGCTCGGGTTTCGCCGTGAGTGCGTGCGCCATTGGCTGGCCTGACTTGCTCGACAAGACGCGATCGCACAACCTGTCCAAGCCCCCGGCTGGACAGGGTCACGGCTTGACGCCGAATCTCATCCATTGAGGGAGCTGGACTTTCTTCTGTCGGGTCCTTGAGCCCCAAATACTGCCATCGGATCTTCGGCTTCTCTCTCACACGCTTGCCTCTGTCTGTCATCTTGTTTCCACGCCACGTCATCGCGATCTTCATCCTCTTCTCCTTCTGTCCTGGAATCCCTCTTTGACACGGGTGCGGTCGGTGCTCTCACTTCTCTGGGTCACATGCTGGGAACTGGTCCCTGCCAGATCAAATATGGTGGTTTCTTCATTCCGTCCGCCTTGCCTGGATACAGACGTTGTGCGTAGCTGTATGCTATTTCCTGGGCTTCGAGGCAGGTTGGGGCGTCACAATGATTCGATATGACTCTCAGGTCGATGCTCCCTTCCTCGCCTGGGCTGGACACGCCGGGGCTGGACACATAGAGCTCGCACGTAAAATGGCGCTCGCGGGAATACTGGGTACTGACCAGCAACTGTGAGCCATCGGGTAGAGTGGCGAGCGGGTCCGCGTTCATCTTGCCCATCGGTGCTCCTCTCTCCTGCCGCCGTGTCCCACAGTCGGGTTTCTGATTGGTCCGTCCCTGCCGCCCAGTTGCTGCCGCGGCAGATGGAACTTGCTCAAGGAATCACGGGCACGAATGTCACAGTCAGGTCAGTTTACCTCCGCGCACGACATGCAATACTAAGGAAGCGATGGGCTGTAGGAGCACCAGAGAACCGATCGCGCAGGAACGGCACTCACCGAGGCAAAAGCGCGAGAGGCAGGATAGTTACCGTGGCTCGTACAGCGCCGCATCCTACCACGTTAGGTGTGCCGTGTCAAATCGGGCCGTCTGTGGGTAGTGGGACAGCTGGCGCTGGACAGGCTCTCGGAAACCCGAGAGAGTATCGCGGCAGATCTCTCGAACCTTTCGCGGATCGAGGAGAAGCAGGGGCACAGGGAAGCGGCGCTGGATTATGGTGAACGGGCCTATCGCAGTTATAAGGCTCTTGGACGCAGCGACCGTGCAGTGGCCGAGCTGACGCGCGCCATTCGGTTCGCGAAAGAGCTGGGATATCGGGAGAAAACCCAACGGCTGGGAGCGGAGCTAGCCTCCGAGGACCGGCGTCCCGCTCAGGCGAGGTAGCGCAACGGCTTCGGATACCGGATTGGGGAGAGTCCAGCGGTCCAGACCCAGTGAGGCGTTATTTGATCGCAACCGCCTTCACCTGCTTGAACGTGGTCGCGCCCTGCAGAACTTTCTCGATTCCGTCTTGAACCAGGGTGGTCATCCCCTCTTCGAAGGCTAACTTTTGCATTTCCTCGGTCTTGGCTTTGGCCTGAATCATGCGTTTCATCCGGTCCGTGCCGAGTAACAGCTCGTGGATGGCGAGCCGCCCCCTGAATCCGCTCGCATTACAAGCATCGCATCCTTTCCCGCGGTACAGCTTGAAATTCTTCTCGTATGCGATCCCTAGTTTTTTCCAGTTCTCCTCTCCATAGCTGGCGACCAGCTCGATGTACTCCTCCTGGGGCGGGTGATACTCCTGTCTACAATCCTTGCAGATGCCTTTGCACAACCGTTGGGCGAGCACGCCCAACATGGCATCCGCAAAACTGAAGGAGTCACATCCCATATCCAACAGGCGGGTGATCGTCTCGACCGAGCTATTCGTGTGCAGGGTGCTGAATACAAGGTGGCCAGTGAGAGAGGCTTCAATGCCGGTGTCGGCGGTCTCCTTGTCCCGCATTTCTCCCACCATGATCACGTCCGGGTCGGCTCGCAGGAAGGACCTCATCGCCGCCGCAAAGGTCAGCCCGATTTTGGGATGGACCTGGAGCTGGCGGAGCCCATACTGAGTGATCTCAACGGGGTCCTCAGCCGTCCAGATCTTGCGCTCCGGCGTATTGATGTGGCCGAGGAGCGAGTGGAGGGTGGTGGTTTTCCCCGATCCGGTCGGCCCCACGCATAGGATGATGCCGTAGGGCTTCTCCGCGATCTTCCTGAGCTCCCGCAGGTTTCGCTCGGAGAAGCCCATCTTGTCGAGCGGCAAGGGTTCGCTTGCCGACAGAATCCGCATGACGATGTCTTCGTTATAGCCGGCGGTCGGGATGGTCGCCACGCGGAGCTCGATTTCTTTGTTGTTGCTGAGCTTGAACTTGATCTTGCCGTCTTGGGGCTTGCGGCGCTCGGCGATATCCAAACTAGCCATGATCTTCAAGCGGGAGACAATGGCCCGGCGGTAACTCTGGGGAATTTTCATGTACTCGGAGCAGGTCCCATCCAGCCGCAAGCGGACGACGGTCTCCTGTTTGTCCCCATAGGGCTCGATGTGGATGTCGGACACGCCCATGCGATAGGCGTCGCCGATGATCTTGTTGGCCAACCGGACGATGGCGCTGTCGTTCTCGTCAACGCTGCCGGACGCCGCAGCCTCGTCCTGCTGTTCCTGTTCTGCTTCGGTGACCAACTCGCCAAGGATATCGCTGATCGACGACCCTTGGGCGTCGGCCATGGAATTCCTGGTGTCCAAGGATTCCATTTGGCCGGTCGCCGCAAGCAGGAATTGCGCGATATCCCGTCGCAGGCCGACGGCGAACCGCATGCTCATGCCGGGAAACGTCCGCTTGATATCCTGACTCTTGTCCAGGTCGCCGGGGTCGTCAATCAGGATCTCGATCGTGCTCCTGTCCCGCTTGAGCGGAAGCCAGTGGTTCTTCCTGAGGTAGTCCACGTTGAGATTCTTGAGCAGTTCGGGGTCCACAAGGGTCCGATCGTTGAATTGGATATAGGGGCACTTGTAGAACTGGCTGAGGGACTTTCCGATATCCGACTTTTGCACCTTATACCTGTCGATCAAGAGCGATTCGATATCCGTGGTCCCCTTTCTGGCTTCTGCAATCGCCGCGTCAAGCTCTGCCTGGGCGATCTTGTTGTTTGCCACGAGATAGTCGAATTTCGTAGAGGTCTTGTTGACGGCCACCTTTCGGAGGTTATAGAAGGCGATTCCCAGAGCCTTGGCGATCTCGGCGACGGACTCCTCGTCTTTTCTGGTAAAGCGCCCGCCGCTCTTTTTGTTGAGGAGCTGGAGGACGCCCATCAGATATTTGTTATCCGCCACGATGGGATAGGTCAGCACCTGCTTCGTCTTGAAACCGGTTTTCTTGTCCCAGGAACTGTCGTGTGACAAGGAGGGATTGATACTGGTCAGCTCCGCCTGGTTGTAGGCGTCGGCGATGTTGACCGGGCGGAGATACTTTGCGGAGAACCCCGCAAGGCTTTGCTCGGAGATAGGAATCCTGATGACTTCGATCTCGTCGATGTGAGGAACTTTGGAGAAGATCTCTTTCTTCTCGGTATCCACCGCATAGAGGGTCAGGTCTTCGGCGTCGAAAAGACTGAGGATTTCCTTGTGAAGGTCGAGAAGAATTTGATCGATATCACTAGCCGCATGAATCTGACTCGTAATCCGCTTGACCTGTTCCGCAAACTCGACCTTCTGCTGTAATTCCTGCAGATTCTGAGGTAGAGCTTTCGGCTGCATTGCAACTCCTCTGTGAGGCTACTGGAGAGATTCCGCGATATCCCCCGAAGGGCGGCGTTCCACGATACGCCGCCGCCGAGAGCGTTGCCTATGTAGATGACCCCTTTAGTTTAGCGGAATTACCCTTTAACGCAAGCGGAAACACAAAAGTATAGAAAGCACGCCATTTCCAGACAAAGCGGCGGGGCGTCTCCGCCCCAGACCCGTGCGAATGCTGAGGCTTAGAGCGCGCTAGAGCCGTCCAGAAGGAGTGTCTGGGCATGCTTCAGAGCCTGGTCTGGTGCGAGGCGCGTCACCGTTCCGTCTTTCCGAAGCTTGAATTCCACCGTGCCTTGTGCCAGCCCTTTGTCGCCGATGATGAGCTGGTAGGGCGCCCCGATCAGGTCTGCATCGTTGAATTTCACGCCGGCTCGATCATCGCGATCGTCCCAAAGCACTTCGATTCCGGATTGGATCAGCGAGTTGTAGAGTGAGAGGGCTATTTCGGACACCTGGGCCGATTGGCTGAGCGGAAGCAGGTGGATGTGAAAGGGAGCGACGGGCACGGGCCAGATGATGCCTTTCGCGTCGTGGTTCTGCTCGATGGCGGCCGCGGCGGTGCGGCCAACCCCGATGCCGTAACAGCCCATGACAGCCGCACGTTCCTTGCCATTGGCATCCAAAAAAGTGGCGCTCATCGCCTTGCTGTATTTGGTGCCGAGCATGAACACGTGGCCCACCTCGATGCCGCGCGCCACCCGAAGAGCCCCGTCGCCTCGTGGCGAAGGATCGCCGGCGCAGGCGTTCCGAAGATCCGCATACTCCTCAATCGTACAGTCTCGATCCCAGTTGGCATCGACGTAGTGCGTATCGGCTTCGTTCCCGCCGACCACGAAGTTGCGGAGCGCCTTGACCTCGTGGTCAGCCACGAGGCGTACTCGTTTCAGGCCGATCGGGCCGGTGAAGCCTATCGGAGCGCCGGTGAGGGTCATGACTGTTTCCTGACCAGCCAACTGGAGGTCCGTCACACCTAAGAGTTTTTTCACCTTGATTTCGTTGACTGTGCGGTCGCCACGAACCAGCACGGCGATGGGTTCCTTGGATGTGGTATAGAGCAGGGTCTTGACGAGCCGTTGAGGCGTGGTCTTCAGAATCGCGGTGACCTCCTCGACCGTGCGGGCTCCTGGCGTCGGCACCTTACGGAGGGCTCGTGGGACTTCGGTCGAGGTCTCCTTGGGTGGCAGGACCTCGGCCCGCTCCACGTTCGCCGCGTACGTGCCCTGCTCGGTATAGACGATGGTTTCTTCACCGGTCTCGGCCAGCACCATGAACTCGTGGGAAGAGGTGCCGCCGATCAGGCCGGTGTCCGCCTCCACAGGGCGAAAGCTGAGGCCGCAGCGGGTAAAGATGCGCACATAGGCATCGTACATTTTCTGGTAACTGAGCCTGGCTCCTTCCTCGTCCTTGTCGAAACTGTACGCGTCCTTCATGATGAACTCGCGTCCCCGCATCAAGCCGAACCGGGGGCGGATTTCATCACGGAATTTGGTCTGGATCTGGTAGCAGTTCAGAGGAAGCTGCCGGTACGAACGGACTTCCCGACGGATGAGATCCGTGATGACCTCCTCATGCGTCGGCCCCAGGCAAAAGTCGCGCTCATGGCGATCCTTGAAGCGGAGCAACTCCTTTCCGTAGAAGTCCCAGCGGCCGGTTTCACGCCAGAGCTCGGCCGGCGAGGCAATCGGCATGAGGAGTTCCTGGGCCCCTGCTCGATCCATCTCTTCTCGGATGATGCGCTCAATCTTTCGGATGACGCGGAGCCCGAGGGGCAGATAGGTGTAGATGCCGGCCGCGACCTTGCGGATCATCCCCGCTCTGAGCATCAGACGGTGGCTGACGGTCTCGGCCTCGCCGGGATCCTCTCGGAGCGTGGGCAGCAGCGTCTGCGAGGTACGCATAGATTACTGAAGAACGTCAAAAGGTCGTCAAGCCCGCACGTTACCAAGTCTCAATCTAAAGATACAAAGGTCAGTCCAACTTTCAGACATTGAGACTTTCGACTTTGGACGGATTATCGCGAGATCAGGCGCTCGATGTCGTTCCAGAAGGCGAAGACCATGATGCCGACGAGCAGGAGCAGCCCCACCTGCTGCGCGATCTCGCGCTGTCGCTCCCCGAGTGGCTTGCGCAAAATCGCTTCAATGCCAAAGAACAGCAGATGCCCGCCATCCAGGATGGGGATCGGAAGCAGGTTTAGCACGCCGAGGTTAATGCTCAGAATGGCGATCAGAAACACCACGCTGGATGCGCCCTGGGACGCGGCTTCCCCGGAAATATTGGCGATGGTCAGCGGGCCGCCGATGTTCTTGCTGGAAATCTCCCCCGCCACCATCTTGTAGATGCCGACGATCGTCAGCTCCGTCCATCCCCATGTCGCCTGAATTCCGTGGAACGCGGCCATCAGCGGGCTGGAGACCTTGATAATCGATCGACCTGGACCTGAGATACCGATTTTACCCACTTCGATCGGCTTCCCGTTCATCACCGCCTTCTCTGGGGCCGGTGTGACAGTGAGCGACAAGCGCCGTTCACCCCGCAGGACCTCGAATCGGAGCGGACGGTTCGGGCTTTCCTTGACCAATCCGGTCATCTGCGACCAGGTCCGGATGTCCCGTCCTTCAATGCTGACCACCCGGTCGCCTTCTTGAAACCCTGCGGCCATGGCGGGAGAGCCGTTCATAACGGCGGTAATCAAGGGAGCGGTCTCCTCGGTCCCGAGGCGGTACGTCACCACCTCGGTCCCGCCATCCTGGAACGTGGTCGCCCGGGGAGTTACTAAGATTGTTTTGATTTGGCCGTCGCGGCGCACGTCCAGCGTCAATTGTTTGCCGTTGCTGTTCTCGACGGCGTCCAGAAGTTCGCTCCTGGTGGAAATGTCTCGCTCATTGACCCTGATGATTCGGTCGCCCACTTTGATCCCTGCCAGATCGGCCGGTGAGCCCGGCAGCAGGGCCTCTACGTCAGGAGTGAGGTCTCGAAACGTCGGAACAAACAGAGGCGCGCCGGTTGCAAGCCATCCGGTGAAGATCAGGTAGGCCAACAGAAAATTGAACCCCGGGCCTGCCGCAACGATGAACATCTTGCGAGGTAATGTTTGGTGGGCAAACGACCGCCGCCTGTCTTCGGGCGTCAGGGCGTCCGCTTCCTCCTCACCGAACAATTTGACATACCCGCCCAGGGGAACGGCTGACACCAGATACTCGGTCTCGCCGATCTGGCGGCCGGCCAGTTTCGGACCGAACCCCAACGAAAACTTCAGCACCTTGACGCCGACCCAGCGGGCTGCCAGGAAATGGCCCAGCTCATGAAACGAGACCAACACTCCCAGGACGATCAGGAACCACCAGACCTTCTGCGACAGGATCCAGATCGTGTCCGGTGACCATGTGAATACAAACATCATCATTTTCAATGTTAAAGTTTCAATTCAAAGACCAACTCAAGCTTCACAATTCAAGAGTGAAGATTGTTTCACTAGCGCGCGAGTGCGTGAACGAGCGTTCCGGCTTTCTCCCGCGCCCAACGGTCAGCGTCGAGCGCGTCTTCCAGCGTCCTTACGTCACGGGGCGTGTGCGTCTCCATGGTGGTTCGGATGACCTCAGCGATATCGGAGAACCGGATGCCTTCCTGCAGATATGCGGCCACGGCCACTTCATTGGCTGCGTTCATGGTGGCTGGCATCGTTCCTCCAATCCGTAGCGCCTCGTAGCCGAAGCCGAGGCAGGGGAAGCGCTCGTGATCCGGCCGGTGAAACGTCAGTTTGCCGATGTCGGCCAAATCCAGGGAAGGCAGCTCCAACGGCATTCTCTCCGGATACTTCAATGCATACGAGATCGGTGTACGCATGTCGGGGAGCCCAAGCTGGGCGATTACCGATCCGTCAACATATTCTACCAGAGAATGCACGATGCTTTCCCGATGGATCAACACGTCGATCTGTTGTGACGGAATATCGAAGAGCCATCGGGCCTCGACCACCTCAAGCCCCTTGTTCATCAGCGTCGCGGAATCGATCGTAATCTTTGCGCCCATCTTCCAGTTCGGATGTTGCAACGCCCGTTCGGGTTTCACGTCCTGCATCTGTTCCTTGGGCAGGTCCCAGAGGGGCCCTCCCGACGCGGTCAGGATGAGACGCCGGACGTCCTCTCGACGGTGGCCTTCCAGCGATTGGAAGATGGCGCTATGCTCGCTATCGACCGGGAAAATGCGCAGGCCTTGCTTCCTGGCTTCGTCCTGCATCAGTTGTCCGGCCATCACCATCGGTTCCTTATTGGCCAGCGCAACCTTTTTCCCGGCTCGAATGGCCGCGAGAGTCGGGACGAGGCCGGCGCCGCCGACGATGGCTGAAATCACCAGGTCGGCCTCCGGCCACTGAGCGACCTGTGCGACCCCATCCACACCGGACAGGATGTCTACCGGAATATTTCCGCATCGGGCGCGAAGCCTGGTGGCGGCCGGTTCATCGGAGAGAGCTACGACAGCCGGCTTGAACAGACGCAACTGCTCTGCGAGCTTCTCATCGTTGGTTCCAGCGGTGAGGCCCACAACCTGGAATTGCTCAGGGAACTTGGTGACAATGTCCAGGGTGTTGGTCCCAATTGAACCGGTTGAGCCAAGAATGACGATCTTCTTCATAGCTTCTCCTGCCTTGGCTCCTTACGCCGCTCGCCTCACGTTTTTAGCAGCGTGATGTAATAGTAGAACGCTGGGGCTGCGAACAACAGACTGTCCAGCCGGTCCAGCATGCCCCCGTGCGCCGGAATCACCGCGCCAGAATCCTTCACACCGGCACTGCGCTTCAATACCGATTCAGTGAGGTCTCCCAACACCCCTGCCATCGTGAGCAATAGGCCGATTACCACGCAGTCGGTCACGCTGAACGAAGGTAGAAACCAGGCTCGGGCAACCAAGGCCACGACGACGGCCAGAATCAACCCTCCGATCAAGCCCTCGACCGTCTTGTTGGGGCTGACGACAGGGACCAGTTGCCGCCGGCCCAGGCCCATGCCGACATAATAGGCCCCTGCATCTCCGGCCCATGTGACC
>JAHWYE010000228.1 GCA_020028195.1 Nitrospirota bacterium | reverse complement strand
TACGTACATAGGTAGGGAGTGTCAACGGAGCTGGTTCAGCACCAGAAACGGGATGGAAAGCATAGCGCCGCGCGCCCACCTCGCTCCGCAATGCGCGAACGCAGGACCTGCCGCTTATTTTAATTCTTAAGCGCCTGTCTCGGGCCGCACGGCAGGCGTCTTCACATGCTCAGGTCGGAACCCGATGCCGATCAGCCGGGCGGGGATCCGGCGGAGGAACGGGAAACGCGCGAGAAGCCGGAAAGGGAGCGGCGGTGAGAGCTGGTCCGCGCTTCGCAAAACGCGTGTGATGAGCCGATTCTGGACGAAGATCTGTACCCGCTGGGTGATGCGGGTCGGCAGCTCGCGCCGCTGCTGCACTTGGCGCAGATGATCGGTGGTCAGACGACCCGCCCGCAGCGGAACGGCAAGCAAATTGGCGGCGGCGACCGCATCCTGGATCGCGAGGTTGATGCCCACGCCTCCGACTGGGGACATCGCGTGCGCCGCATCGCCGATGCAGAGGAGGCCCGGACGATACCACTGGCGCAGCCGATCGACCCGGACGGTGAGCAGCTTGATGGTATCCCAATCCTGCAGGTGGCCGACACGGTCGGCGACGAACCGCGCGAGCTGCGCGACGCTGTCCCGGAACGCCTGCAACCCTCTCTCCCGAAGCTGTTCGAGCGACCCCTTCGGGATCACGAAGCCGCACTGCCAGTGCTCGCCCTGGTTCAGCATGATGAAGATCCGCCCCATCTCGAAGCGTCCCATGGGCTCTTCCGGATCGCCGGGCCGCCGAGGCAGGCGGAACCACAGCACGTCCATGGGCGCGCCAAGCTCGTCCACCTTCAAGCCGGCCCTGGCCCGGACGACCGACTGCCGGCCGTCGGCGCCGACGACCAGGCTTGAGCGAACCTCCAAAGGGCCGTCCGAAGTCGTCGCATGGGCCCCGACGACGCATCCCGCTTCCTCGATCAGCCCGGTCACTTCGGCCCGCATCCGCAACCTGAATGTCGGATAGCGGGCGCCGCGTTCGGCGAGGAAGTTCAGGAAGTCCCACTGCGGCATGAACGCAATGAACCGGCAATGCGTCGGCAGATGGGAGAAGTCCGCGACCGTCAGGGCCAGACCGCCGACCTGCCCGTTGATCCGCGGCGCTTTCTGGTGCGGCAGCTTCAATAAATCCTCCAGGAGCCCCAGTTCGTGCATGACTTCGAGCGTGGAGGGGTGGATCGTGTCCCCGCGGAAGTCCCGCAGAAAGTCCGCGTGCTTCTCCAGGACGAGAACCTCGACGCCGGCGCGGGCCAGCAGCAGCCCCAGCATGATTCCAGCCGGACCGCCCCCCGCGACG
The DNA here is from genome assembly GCA_020028195.1 of Nitrospirota bacterium. Taxonomy (GTDB): domain Bacteria; phylum Nitrospirota; class Nitrospiria; order Nitrospirales; family Nitrospiraceae; genus NS-7. The sequence continues at coordinate 2,503 of JAHWYE010000228.1, read as the reverse complement.
CAGCAGCGCACCGATAGCTTGTCCGCAGCCATGTCTACCCCCTACTCGGCTCCGCCCTGACCGTACGGAAAAAATCGAGACAACGCCGCGCGTCGCCGAGTCGATGAGACCTAGCCGGCACTATATCTCTGCACTTGATTGCTCGCTCAGCCACGCTTCGAACGCTTCACGGAGAATTCGTTTATGGTGCGGTTGATATCCGGGGATGCTGGAGTAATCTTCCAACTCCAGCATCTTCTGGATCATGCTCACGGTAAACGACGCACCTTGAGCCTCATGATCCTTGTGCCACACGGCTAGACGACTCTCCGACTCGCCTGTCTTGCCCTCATCGAAGACATGCCAATCACAGTCTCGTGAATATCGAAGGTAGGCCATGGCGACTATTCAAGGGCTTGAAAACGCCGCGCGCCCCGCCTCGCTCCGCGATGAAGATTCCTGACTCAGGAAAGGAAAAGGGTCCAGGCACCTTTTTCATCCCTTGAGCGAGATGGGGACACGGTAACATGCCGTGCCCCCATCTCCCGCTACTACTTGCCTTTGTCATCAGGCGCTGGAGCCGGGGCAGGAGGCGGGTCCGGCTTTGGCTCATCGGCATTAGGCATGGCAGCGACCGTGCTCGCAATCCCCAACAAGACGACCAACATGAATCCAATCAACTTCTGCCTCATAAGAAACCTCCATGGTTACGGTCATTAGGATACAGCTCTGCGTACAGGCTTGCCTCTCGGCTCAGTGTATTTTCAACGGACGCCTGAGGAGGAGACTTGTGTTGAGCTCACGCGGGGGCCAGGGCGTCGCCGGGTGGAGGCGCGCGAGGTTTGACCGAAGAGGACGACAGGGGCCAAAGCGGAGGATCAGAGTCGTAGCAGGAGGTGACTTCCACCAAACAGAAAAGAGCCAGCACAGCCAGGCACAAGAAGTGGGAAGCCAATCGACCAATCTTAAGGAGGGAGGACAGAACGCTCCGCCCTGCGACCGGGCGAGAATGACGCATGATCGGACTCAGGAGAGGCTAAATGCTCAATCAGGGAAGTCGCGCGAGGCGCGATCCTGGCACATTACCCTGAGGGAGTCAACATATCCATAAGTGGGCACCGCCTCGCAGTGGAGTTCGTGTCGCGTGCGGATGAGGTCCGTCTGTTGAAACACTGGGGCAAGCTGCGTGGAGTCTCGCCGCGCGCCCCGTCTCGCTCCGCAAACGCACGCCGAAAAAGACTTCCGACTATCCAGTTATGCCTTCTTGATCAAGCTCACGACGAACAGGAGGACTACCGCTCCGATCATCGCCGTCCCGATCGCGCCGGCGATCCCGCTCCCGAGCGAGACGTCCAGCGCCCTGAGCAAGGCACTCCCAACCACGCTTCCGATGATTCCCACAAGGATGTTCGCGACAAGCCCTAACCCATGTCCTTTCATGATCAAGCCCGCCAACCAGCCCGCCACAGCACCGATGATCAAGGATACTGCAAGACTTTGGAGATCCATCCTTCCTCCTTTCCGCTCTACAAGGTGAGTTCATGAGGGCCTGGCCCCGCGCTCCTTCCCCGACTCGTATCATCGCCATTGCTTCATTGTCCGGACCAACGCCCCGTCCGTGCATGAGAGCTCGCCCTTACATGGCCACGCCGCGCGCCCCGCCTGGCGTCGCGATGTCAGATTTCATCGTCTGACCCTGTCTCTGATCCTCTTGATCAGTAGACTCTGATCCACATTGTCTTCCCGTCAGGTTGAGACTTGTGTGCGATTTCTCCTGGATCTGAAGGAATAACCTAAACGAGTCCCAGCCCACGAAACCAAAACCCATATCAAACCCGGGAGTAGCATGCTGATTGCAAAAGAAAGCTCTCCATAGGTGAAATTTGCCCACGTGAAGGCGAGGGAGAGATAAAGTCCTGGGGCCGTCCCGATGAGAACCAGTTTCGTTCTTAAATGCGGGTAACACAAGAAGCCGGTCAGAGCACTTCCGAAGAGAAGAGCTAGCGGCAGCAATATCAGATAGGCGATGCCAAGGTATGATACCTGAGAGCGGCCGGAACGGGCGCGCAGCGGTTCGATGATTGCGAACACCAGGAGCCAATAAATTGTGGTGGCAACGATCGCCCCCAAGACAACATACCCAAAGATCTTTCCATATCTTTTCAAACTATGGATCATCTTGTCCTGCTTGAGACCACCCGGTTTTGCTGGTAGGGCAGTCCCGTAAGGCACGTCATCTCCAGTCCTTCCATCATCTGTGTTCATTCAGGCGGCCTCGGCAAGGCACCGGCAGCCGCGTGCCTCGTCTCGCGCCACCGAAACAGCTCCTGACACCGTCTCTTCACTTCGCGCGACCCAGTGGATAATTGCCCGGTGTCCCGACAAAGGGAAGCGCCAACATGCCGCCCAGGTTCAAGCGAGCGGGGTCTCGGTACTGCTCTAGACCGAGCGTCATGCCGTCGTGTCCCTGCATCGGCTCAGCCCGATAGGTTCCAAACAGGCGATCCCACCACGGGAGATTGAA
>JAHWYE010000227.1 GCA_020028195.1 Nitrospirota bacterium | reverse complement strand
CCGACCGAAAGATCCAGACACCATTTCGGCCTCGATGATCCCGGCGAGCGTCTCAAAGGTCATGCATCGCGGGGCAATCCGCTTCAGATACGCAAACCGAGCCGCGCAGCGGGCACCATTGCCGCTGAACTCCGCTTCGCTGCCGTCCGCATTGAACAGCCGCCACCTGAAATGGGCGCGCCGCGAGCGTTCAAGCAGGATCAGTCCGTCGCCGCCGACAGACAGCCGGTGCCTGCAGACCTTGGCAGCCAGAGAAGCAGCGAGTCTGGGATCCACGACCCGTCCACGATTATCAATCAGGATGAAATCGTTCCCGCTGCCGGACAGTTTCATGAAGGGAATAGGTTTGTCTGGGCGCTTCATGTGCTGAGAAACTCCGGAATCACCTCGCCGCGCACCAAGTCTGCATATTCTTCCCGAGCCCTGATCACATGAATCTGCCCGTCCTTGATCAATATCTCAGCAACCCGCGGTCTGGAGTTGTAGTTCGACGCCATCGTGAACCCGTATGCCCCGGCGCTCATCACCGCGAGCAGGTCGCCCGGTCTGGCCTCCGGCATCTCTCGGTCCTTCGCCAGAAAATCGCCTGATTCGCATACCGGCCCCACGACATCAGCGGTGATGGTCTTCGCGCCGGGCACCTCGCGTACCGGCCGGATCTCGTGATAGGCGCCATACAAACTGGGTCTGATCAAGTCGTTCATCGCCGCATCCACAATAACGAATCGCTTGGTCTCCGACTGTTTCGTGTACAGGACACGGGTCACGAGGATACCGGCGTTCCCGACGATGACCCGGCCCGGCTCCATGATCAGCACGCACTTGAGATCATGGACCAGCGGCGAGATCGCCTCAGCGAGGTCTTGCGGTCTCGGAGGCCGCTCGTCCGAATAGGTGATGCCAAGACCACCACCGATGTTGATGTACCTGATGTCGGTGCCGTGTGATTTCAGCACCTCGACCAGCAACAGAATCTTTTTCAGCGCCTCCACAAACGGCGCGACCTCGGTGAGCTGAGATCCAATGTGCTTGTGGACTCCCACTACTTCGATGTGCGGCAAGGAAGAGGCCAATTTGAACTCTTCCAGTGCTCGGTCGGCGCTGAATCCGAACTTACTCTTCTTGAGGCCGGTCGAAATGTAGGGGTGGGTCTTGGGATCAATGTCCGGATTGATGCGCAGCGCCACGCGGGCCCGACGTCCCATTTCCGCCGCCACTTCATCGATAGCCCGGAGCTCTGCCGAGGATTCGACGTTGAACATCAGAATGTCCGTCTGCAGCGCGTAGCGGATCTCCTCTCGGGTTTTCCCGACCCCCGCGAACACGGTCTTGGCCGGCGAGATCCCAGCCTTCAGCGCCCGGTACAGTTCGCCGCCGGACACGATGTCGGCCCCGCTCCCCTCTCGAGCCATCAGGCGGAGAATGGCCAGATTGGAGTTGGCCTTCATTGCAAAGGCGACGATGTGCGGGACACTGTGAAAAGCCCCGTCGAAGGCCCGGTAGTGTTGGACCAGCGTGTGGTGGCTATAGATGTAGCAGGGCGTTCCGACTTCCTTGGCGATACGCTCGATCGCGACGTTCTCGCAATGCATCTCGCCCTGCCGGTACAGAAAATCATGCATCTTGCCCATCCTCTTCCAGCATCTCCAATCCGTTCAGCGAGAGCCCCTCCAGAGCAGCCTGGAAGGCAACTTTGAACTTTCGATACCGCACCTTCGCGTACGGCGCGACGGCCTTCACCGCCTCACCGTCCAGCAGCGTCTGGAGCGCAGCGGGCGTCGCCTCCCGCAGGTGTTCGAAGTTGACGATGATGTCCAACCTGGCCTTCTCGGCCGCCTGCTTGATCCGCTCCAAGAGCTCCCGGGCATTCAGATGATCCAGCGTGCCCTCCAAGTCCACAAACAGCGCCGCAAACCGGTCATGCCGCCGCGCTTTGATGTTGAGCCAAAGCTCCTGCGCCGTCTTCTCGCCGATCTTCAGCTTGATCGCATGGAGCGCGTTGGGAATGAGCTGCTCCGTGTCCAGCGTCGGCAACTTGGCTTGCAGGTTTTTCAGCACCTTCGCCACCGGCGACAGGGTCCCCTTAGGACAAGCACGTTTGATCAGTTTGCGAAACTGCCGGTTCATCTCATAGCGAGGCAGCAACCGCTGCTGGGTCCGGCAGAGCCGCTTCCAGATCGACGGCCCCGAGTAGAACTGGTGATTAACCCAGTAGAAACCTTCCTGGAGCTGCTCAGGGGTCATGCGGCTAGGGTAGAAGACCACGTGCTTCCCGTCATATTTCGCCCAGTCCCGGTCGAAAATCCGCCCCGCGCTGTTGTAGCGCTCGTAGAGCGGTGTGCCCGGCAGCGGGGTCAGCACGTTGAAATAGGCCAGCTCCACCCGGTTTTTCAGAAGAAACTCCTGGGCCTTCTCAAAGACCGACTCGTCGTCGCTGTCAAAGCCGAAGACCATCCCAGGATTGACCATGATCCCGTGCTCGTGGAACATCTTGATCTCATCCTCGAACTTCTGCACCCGGTTGAAGGTCTTGTGAGTTTCCTCCAGCGCATCTTCCGAGAGCGACTCCATACCGACGAAGACCGAAACACAGCCGCTGTCTGCCGCCAGCTTGACCATGTCTCCGTCATCACCTAAGAACAACGTGGATTGGCATCCCCACTTGATCTTGAGCGGCTTCAGCGCCTCCCACAGCTCCCGGCAATAGGCTCGATTGCTGTTGTGGAGGTCATCCACGAACGCGAAGATGGTCCCGTCCTCCAAGCCGATCCGGATGCGCAGACCGGTCATAAACGCTTGCCACAGCGACCCGTACCGCATCCGCTCCACGAGTTCGGCGCGGATCCATTGCTTGATCTGAGCCAATTCCTTGATGACCTCCGGCACCGGTCGGCGGCGGGTCGTCTTCCCGTTGAAGGGCGATACGCTGCAGAACTCGCACTCGAAGTGACAACCTCGCGTGGTAAAGCTGCACTGCCTGGTCATATAGGCATCGGGGCTCAGCAACTCGACGCGGGGATTCTTGTAATTCTCCAACAGAGGGAACGGCCCCATTTTGTACAGGCGCTTCATGGCGCCGGCCTCGAAATCAGCAACCACTTGCGGCCAGAGGTCTTCGGCCTCGCCACAGACAATCGCGTCACAATACCGGAGGGCCTCATCGGGGCAGTAGGTCGGATGGACGCCTCCCAGAACGACCTTTTTCCCCCGTTTCCGAAACTCGGTGGCAATCTCGTACGCGCGAGGCGCATAGCAGGTCATGACGGACAGCCCGACCAGATCACAGGGTCGGTCAAAGTCCACGTCTTCGACAGCCTCATCTACGAGGTCCACCTCCCAGTGGGACGGCGTATAGGCCGCAATCACCGGCAGGCTCAGCTTTGGGAACCACATGGCCCGTCGTTCGCTGGCGGTCAAGTGGTAGGGGTTGTTCCTGGGGTAAGGATCAACTAACAACAGAGTACGAGTCTTCCCGGCTGTTTGCATTGGTTGCATCGCCCTCTCCTCCTAGTAGAGTACGTTTCGTCTCAAGCCGTAGGCATCACAACTCAGAGGGATCACCGGTCAATCCGTTCTCGCCAACATGGCTCGAAGAGCCGGTGCGGCACCTGCTTAGCGCGTCCCTACCGGCCGTAAGGGCGGCAGGGGAACCTCCTCCGGCGCAATTGCTTGTCCCTCTGGCTTCTCCTCTCCCTTCGTCTGTTCCTCTTTCTGTTCTTGTATCGCCTTGGATTTCTCCCTGGCTTCGCGCTCTTTTTCCTTCAACAGTTTCTGGGCAACTGGGAGATCCTCGGGGGGAATCGGCGCCCCGACCGTCCCGCAGCCGGTCATCACTCCCAT
>JAHWYE010000226.1 GCA_020028195.1 Nitrospirota bacterium | reverse complement strand
AGTCGCGTGAAAATCATCCGGCCGGCTGTCGTCTGCAGGACGCTGGTTACGACCACGTCCACGTTCCTCCCGATACAGCGCTTGGCGTTGTCCACCACGATCATCGTGCCGTCGTCGAGGTAGGCCACCCCCTGGCCGGCTTCCTTCCCCTCTTTCAGGACAAACACGCGGATGGTCTCGCCAGGCAACACGACCGGCCGGAGCGCGTTACACAATTCGTTGATGTTCAGCACCCGCACACCCTGGAGTTCGGCCACTTTGTTCAGATTCAGATCGTTGGTGATGATTTTGGCGCCCACCTTTTTGGCCAGCACCACGATCTTTGAGTCCACATCTTTGACATGGAGAAAATCGTCCTCCACGATGCGGACGTCAATGTCCACCATCTTCTGGATCTTGTTGAGAATATCCAGCCCCCGCCGACCGCGCGCGCGCTTCAGGGAGTCAGACGAGTCGGCGATATGCTGAAGCTCGTGCAGGATGAACTGCGGGACGATGAACGTGCCCTCCAGAAAGCCGGTCTCGCAGAGATCCGCCACCCGCCCGTCAATGATCACACTGGTATCAAGGATCTTGTTCGTGCCGATGGCCGTGTGTTCCGCGTGTTTGGCCGGCCCCGAGAACTTCTCATGCCCGAACCGTGCGCCTAGCATGAGCCCCAGATATGGCAGACCGAGAAGAAACACCAGGCCGCCGATATGAAACAAGACCGTCTCGATATCAAAGATGATGCTGCCGACCCATTCGACCAGACCAGTGAGGATAAGTCCGACAGCCAGACCGGCTGTCCCACCAACTATAATGCCGAACGACAACTTCTGCAGCGCATACTCTGCAACCAGAATGAGTCCCGCTGCGCCCGCCCCAAGGGCAAACCCCACGAAGAGGAAAGGGCCGTTTGGTTCCTCGCCTCTCAAGAAGAGGGCCATGCCAGCCAGGGCACTCAGAAGCACGAATAGGGCTCGTTGTGCCATAGGTCCACCCCCTTTGATAGTGATCTTCGACTAAAAAACTCGCATCCACGATCCGCAATAGTTACGGTTTGAGCGTGATAAAACTGGTGCGGCCCTGGCGCTTAATCAGGAGCAGCACCGCTTGCTCTTTGCCGACTTTCGAGGTCACTCGCTCGTATGCGGCGATGTTGGGCACGGGCTTTCGGTTCACCTCCAGGATGATATCTCCATCCTTCAACCCGGCCTCGTCAGCCGCACCGCCAGACCGAACCCGGACGATGACCACACCCCGCTCGCCCGTGGAAAGCCCAAGGCGACTGGCCAGGTCGCCGTTCAGCTCGCGCACCTCGATATCGGACAGAAGGCTGGCTGGGCTCGCCGACTCGCCGGACTCCTCACTTCCGGCTTGAGCCACGGTTTTCGGCTGTTCCACGATCGCGACCTCCACCGAGCGGGTCCCCTTATCGCGAATAAATTTCACGGTGGCCTTCTTCCCGATCGTGGTCTGGGCCACGGCGTTTCGCAGTTGGGTCGGGTTCTCGACCGCCTTTCCGTCAAATTCGACGATGACATCGCCACGCTCCAGGCCCGCGCGCTTGGCCGGGCTTCCATCCAGAACATCGCTGACCAGCACGCCTTTTGGATCCGACACGCCGAACTGTGACGCAAGGTCCGACGACAAATCCTGGATGGACACGCCGAGCCAGCCCCGGACCACCCGACCAGTCTTGACCAGCTGATCCAGAATTGCCCGAACCATGTTGCTGGGGACCGCGAACCCGATCCCCATGTTGCCCCCACTCTGGCTAAAAATCGCCGTATTGACCCCGACGAGCTCTCCCCGGGCATTGACCAGCGGCCCCCCGGAGTTGCCAGGATTGATGGCGGCATCAGTCTGGATAAAATCTTCGTACTCCGCAATGCCCATACTGGCCCGCCCAATGGCGCTGACAATCCCCAGCGTGACGGTCAGGTTGAGCCCGAACGGGTTCCCGACGGCTAGCACGAATTCTCCCACTTCGAGCTTGTCCGAGTCCGCCCAGGGAACCGTGTGGAGACCTTCGGCGTCAATCTTCAGCACGGCGAGGTCGGTCTTGGAATCGGTCCCGATTAGCTTGGCTTTGAACTCACGCTTGTCTGAAATTAAGACCTTGATCTCGTCCGCCTTACTGACCACGTGATTGTTGGTAATGATGAGCCCCTTGGGATCCACGATGACGCCTGAACCCAGGCTTCGCTCCTTTCGTTCCCGGGGCACTTCGAACTGCCTGTAGAACTCTTCCCCAAAAAACCGGCGGAAGAATGGATCGTTAAAAGGCATCGAGTGCGGACCTTCGCCGCTCTTGGTCGTCCGAGTGGTGAAGATGTTCACGACTGCGGGCTTGACCGCTTTCGAGACCGCCACGAAATTCCGGTCCCCGCTGACGGAAGCAGGGGTCGAGACCGTCGTTTGGGCGAGCTGGCCTGGCTTGACCGGGGAGTCCGGGACGGCATGTCCGAACGGCAGCCACCCCAAGTCCGAGGCCAATACGACCCCGATCAGGATCCCAGCCGCGAGCAGAAGGCCGCTGAGCACCCACGATCGGGTTCGCGGCTGCTTAGAACTGGGTGTTTCGCGATCGGTCACCATCTTCTCCTCGCGAAAGGTTTAGATTGAGGTTGAGTAAGCTCTTGTTCTTTCACCTGAACCTCAACCTTAGCTTTGACCTGCTGAATTATGGAATCTCTCCTGCGTAGATCCCCATGACCGTCTGGAGGAACTTGATCGCCTCAGCCTTGGGACGTTGGAAGGAATTCCGTCCGATGATCGACCCGAATCCTCCTCCATCGCGAATCGCGCGGGCTTCTTCGAAGAAGGCCCTGTCCTCGCTCTTGGCGCCGCCGGAGAAGATCACGATCCGGCGGCCAGCGAACGCGCTCTGCACGACATGGCTGACTCGCTCGGAGAGCGTCTTAATCGGAACCTGCTCGGCCTCGTACACCTTCTTGGCCGCTACTTGTTCCAAATGGGCCGTCGGGAGCTTCACCTTGATGATGTGAGCCCCGAGCTGCGCGGCAATCTGGGCCGCATAAGCCACTACGTCGATCGCCGTCTCTCCTTCTTTGCTCAACGCGGACCCGCGCGGGTAGGACCAGACGACGACGGCTAATCCGTAACGTTTCGCCTCCTCCGCAATCTCACGGAGCTGCTGGTACATCGCCGTGCAATGCGTAGACCCGGGATAGACCGTGAACCCGACAGCCGAACAGCCCAAGCGCAAGGCTTCCCGCACACTTCCGGTCACGGCCGGCAGCGGGTCCTTATCGTCATGCAGCACATCGTGATTGTTGAGCTTCAGGATCAGCGGAATTCTACCCGCGAATTGGCTGGCCCCGGCTTCGAGAAAGCCGAGAGGCGCGGCGTAGGCATTGCAACCGGCGTCCACGGCCAGCTCGAAATGATAGAGCGGATTGTAGCCAGGAGGGTTGGGCGCAAAACTCCGTGCCGGCCCGTGCTCGAATCCTTGATCAACCGGCAGGATCACCAGCTTGCCCGTTCCGGCCAGCTTGCCATGTCCCAACAACCGAGCCAGATTGGTTAGCGTGCCCGCATTGTCGCCTCCGTACCAGCTCAGGATCTCTCGGACGCGATCGTTCATGATCCACCTCCTCACATCTTGCTGAACCGTGACCGGATTAGCGGCGCCCTTGAATACAGGCTTCAGCCAGACTGACGTCCTCAGGGCTTCCGATCAGCAGCGGAACTCGCTGGTGAAGGCCTTTGGGCTCCACCTCTAAAATCCGCATGGTTCCGGTGCTGGCACGCCCTCCTGCCTGCTCGACCACCATCGCCAAGGGGTTTGCCTCATACAGCAGACGGAGCTTTCCCTCCGGTTTGGCCGTCTCGCCGGGATAGAGGTAGATC
>JAHWYE010000225.1 GCA_020028195.1 Nitrospirota bacterium | reverse complement strand
CGCCTGAGCGCAGGCTTGCACATATCGGACAGCTTGAGCATAATGAGCGCCCAGGACGGAAACTCGCTCGGCAAGCCATTGCGAGCGATGGTTGATTGAAGGAGTGCGTATGGGACCGATGGAGGAGAAGGTCGAAAGTTTGTTCCGAGTGGATCGGGTCGTGCAGCCCACCGCCGAGACAAAGGCCGCCGCCTATATCCAGGATTACGAAGCAGCTTACAAAAAGTCCATTGCCGACCCGGAGGCCTTCTGGAGCACCGTGGCCAAAGAGTTGGAGTGGTTCACGCCTTGGCAGCGAGTCCTGGAATGGAACTATCCCTGGGCCAAGTGGTTTGTGGGCGCTACGTGCAATATTTCCTACAATTGCCTGGACCGGCAGGTGAAGACCTGGCGCAAAAACAAGGTGGCGGTCATTTGGGTAGGAGAACAGGGGGAAGAACGCATCTTCACCTACGGCGAGCTCTTTCGCCAGGTGTGCCGGTGTGCGAACGCCTTGAAGGCGCTCGGTCTGCGCAAGGGCGACCGCGTCACCATCTATCTGCCGAAGATCCCTGAGCAGATCGTGGCCATGCTGGCCTGCGCCCGACTGGGTGTCATCCACAGCGTCGTCTATTCAGGATTCAGCGCGCCCGCGTTGGAGAGCCGCATTCAGGACGCGGAATCGCGTGTGGTCATTACAGCCGATGTCGGCTACGATCGGGGCAAGGTCATCAATCTCAAGAGCGTCGTGGATCAAGCGGTCGCCAACTGTCGCTCGGTTGAGAGGGTCGTGGTGGTCAGGCGCGAGCCTTCGAGTCCGGCGCTGTCCGCCCCCAAGGAACTCGACTGGCACGACTGGCTGGACAAAGAGAAAGCGGTCTGTGCAGCCGAACCGCTAGATGCGGAAGCGCCGCTTTATATTCTCTATACCTCCGGCACGACCGGTAAACCCAAAGGCGTGGTGCATGTGCACGGCGGTTACATGGTCGGCACCTACATTACGACGAAGTATGTGTTCGATCTGAAGGAAGAAGATGTGTATTTCTGCGTGGCCGATCCCGGTTGGGTGACGGGCCATAGTTACATCGTCTACGGTCCCCTGCTGAACGGAGCTACGATCCTCACCGCCGAAGGCAAACCAGACTATCCGAATCCCGGACGATGGTGGCACCTGATCGAGCGCTATGGGGTGTCGATCTTTTACACGACGCCGACCGGGATCCGGCTGCTCATGAGGTATGGGGAGGAGTGGCCGAAGAAGTATGACCTCTCCACGCTCCGTGTGCTCGGCACCGTCGGCGAGCCGATTAATCCGGAAGCCTGGGAGTGGTACCACCGTGTGACGGGCGGCACGAAGCCTATCATGGACACCTGGTGGCAGACCGAGACCGGCATGATCATGGTCACGCCACTGCCCTGCGTGCCGCTGAAGCCGGGGTCGGCGACCCGCCCGTTTCTGGGCGTGGAGGCGGACGTGGTGGATCGAGCGGGTAAGAGCCTGCCGGCCAATGCCGGCGGGTTCGCAGTTATCACAAAACCCTGGCCTGCCATGATGCGCACTATTTACAAGGATCCTGACCGGTACCAGGTCTACTGGAACACGATCCCGAACTGTTACACGGCTGGTGATGTCTGCCGAAAGGACGAAGATGGCTACCTCTGGTTCATGGGGCGGGCCGATGACGTCATCAAAGTGGCGGGCAACCGCATCGGCACTGCTGAGGTCGAGAGCGCCTTGGTGAGTCACCCCGCTGTGGCTGAAGCGGCGGTGATCGGCAAACCTCACAAGACGGCCGGCGAGGCAATCAAGGCCTTCGTGATCTTAAAACAGGGGCAGCAGGAGAGCCAGGATCTCATCAAGTCCATGAAGGACCAGGTCCTGAAGGAGTTGGGGAAGATCGCGGTACCGCAAGAGATCGAGGTGGTGTCCTCCCTTCCCAAGACCCGGTCCGGCAAGATTATGCGCCGGGTGCTCAAGGCCAAGGAACTTGGCCAGGACCCTGGAGACATTTCCACTCTTGAGGAGTAACCCTGTGGGTGCGGGAGTGGCGCTTCCGAGTGAGGCTCCCTCCCGCTCATAATGGAGGCGATGATGCGCATCGGGACGCTGAGCCTGTCAAGGGCATACCCTGTAGCTCTTCTTCTGGCGGTGCTGGTTGTCGTCAGCCCGGTTGGAGTGATTTCCACATGGTCGGCCGAGAAAGAGAAACCGGCAAAGAAGGAAAAATCGGTTCAGCCGGCGAAGAAGGGTACCCCCTCCAAGGGGGCGACCAAGGCTTCCGGAGCAGCCCCGGAAGCGAAAGCGACCACGTGCTTCGGGGATGCCCCCAAGATTGAGAGTGTGAAGCCTGATGAGGGGAAGAGCGGCGAAAAGGTCACGATCAGAGGGAAGAATTTTGGCGCTCCCGGCTGTCTCTCTTCCATCTCGTTTGGCTCTGGCCTTCTAGCCAAATTTGAGCACGTGAATGAGTCAACGGTGACGGCGACGGTGCCGTCCGGCAAGAAAGGCCTCCATCTGCTCAGTGTGACCACCGCGTCGGGAGAGGATTCGAAGACGTTTTTTCTGAAGTAAGCGCGATCGGTCAGAGCAGCCCGCGCTTCTGAAGATATTCCCGGTCAATGACAGGGGCCGATTTCGGGGGAAGTTGCTCGCGCTCTTGCAGGAGCCGCTCGACGTACTTGCCGATGAGGTCCGATTCCAAGTTTACCGGATCGCCCGGATGTTTGAGACCCAGCGTCGTGATCTTCGCCGTATGCGGAATGATCGCCACAGTCACAGACCGCTCACTCACCTCATTAGACGTCAGGCTGATCCCGTCCACTGTGATCGAACCTTTGGAGACACAATAGCGGAGCACCTCCTTGGGTGCCTCGATCGTCAGCACGATCGCGTTTCCTTCCTGCCGCCGATCTCGGATTGAACCCACGCCGTCCACGTGGCCGGCGACCAGATGGCCTCCGATCCGTTCGTTGATCCTCATCGCGCGCTCCAGGTTGACGGGTCGGCCGGCTTTCAACTTTCCGAGCGTTGTGACCGAAAGCGTCTCGGAAGACACGTTCACTGAAAACTCTTGATCGTTGCGCGCGACCACGGTCAGGCAGACTCCATCGACGCTTATGCTCGCGCCGACCGCTAAGTCGTCCAGGATCGTGGAAGCCAAAATAGTCAGCCTGGTCCCGCTCGGACTGTGCTCGAGCGCCTTGACGACGCCCATTTCCTCCACGATACCGGTAAACATTACTTGTCCAGCATCCGATCCTTGAAGACCCACAGGAAGACGATAATCAACACGACGACGCCGAGCGCTGCCAGCACCCCTATCACAATATCGGACGTTGCGATGTCCGGTTTCACTGGTGCCCTCTCCTGAGTTCCGGTTGGCGATCTTAGCACACCAATGCGCGCAATGCTCGCTGACGCGGGGTTAGCGTTTCACCGCGATCCAGAAGATGACCGCGGCGACCAATTGGATCGCAGCGATCGCGGCAAAGGCTTCCTGATAGCTCAGGTGAGCGATCAGCAGACCTGCGAGCAACGGCCCACTGGCGTGGCCGATGTCGTTGATCGTCCCTTGCATCCCCATACCGGCTCCCAGCGTCTTGAGTTCTGAGAGATCGGCTACCAGGGCTGAAGTGGAGGACGTGACCACCGCTTCGCCGAATCCGAACCCGGCGGCCAGCGCCAGTAACATCGGGAAGGCGGACGTTGAGGGGATCAGCACAAAGGTCCCCGCGCAGATCAGGAGGCCGAGCAGAATGAGGGGACGACGTCCGAACCGGTCTGAGGCTCGTCCCATCACCGGTTTTGAAAGGAATGAGGTGATACCCTGAATCCCGAATAACAGGCCCACTTCGCCTGGATTCAATCCAACCGAGATTCCATAGATCGGCAG
>JAHWYE010000044.1 GCA_020028195.1 Nitrospirota bacterium | reverse complement strand
ACCGACCGCTCAAGTTCGTCCGATCCACAGGCTCCAGGGCCTGCTCAGCGACCTCGTAGCGGTATCGAGTCGCAGGGGCGAGCCCTTTCAACCGGATGGTCCCGGTGAAGTCATGCTGCTGATCAGTCAGGACCGGTTCGCTGCTGGCGGGGAGAGCCGAGCCATCTTGAGGAAGCCATTGCACCTGGACTTTTGCCGGTCCGGCAGTCCGAAACCAAACCAGCGCCGAGTTGCTGGTGACATCTCCCGTTGCCACGCCGTGGGCGAAGTCCTTGCTGTCCAGGAACGGACTCGATGGGGGCAAGCCTGGTTGGTAGGTCGGCGCGCACGTGACGAGGAGCGCTAGCTGTATCAGGAGTCCTACAGCCAAGTGACTGGTTCGTGGAAGCTTTCGCACGGACCCCTGAGATACCGGAAATCACGTGCGACCGTCAAGCGATGGCTCATCCGCCGTTGCATTCCGGAAGGCTGGTCCGGCATACTCTGCTTCCAAGCTTACAAGCAACGAGTGAGGACAGTCTATGAGCGAGCAGGCTTGCTTGATTGATGGATGTAAGACGCGTGGCTATGCGCCGGCTGGAACCGGCTCACTGTGCAAAGAGCACTTCCTGGACTTTGTGAAGTGGCGGCGGCGGAAAGGATCGGGAATGTTTCACAGGTACGGCGCCATGACGATGGAGGAACGGGATTCAGTAATGGCCGAGTGGCGCAAGACCGTCACCCTCGTCGAGTAGTCTCACTGGTATAAGCCAAGCAGAACAAACTCCTCGCTTTCCATTTCCTTCACTCTACACCCTACCCCGACCCCATCACGGGCGACCCATGATGGTGGATGATCTTCCATTGCTCCCCCACCCGTTCATATAGGTTGGTGGCGAGGACCCGGCTTTCCTGAGTTGCTTCTCCCTGCCGGCTGGTGATGTTCTCCGTACAGATCACCCAGGCCACATCTCCGGCCACCTGGACCTGAATTTCGGTAAGATCGAACTTCATCGAGAAGGTGTTGTTGAAGATTAAGACCCAGGAATCTCGCACAGCGGGCCAGCCAATTCGCAGGGTCCAGCCCGGATGAATGCAAGTGACATACTCCTGCTGCGCCCAAATCCGGTCCATCCGCCCAATGTCCAAGCTTTCGAAGGCCTGGTAGAACTCCTGGTTCGCCCTGGTGACTTCCTCGATTCTTTCTTTGAGCACGTGTCTCCTCTCGTCCTGGCAGAGGCGCAATCATACCCCAAAACGACAGGCGATACGAGCCAAGCCCTCTAGCGGTACTTTTCGAAGAAGTGAATCGCGCAGGGTGCTATCGGAAGCAACGGCCTCAGGAAGGGTCCAACTCTCGGAGAGCGGGCAAAAAGGGAGGGGCGGGTGGGAGCTACTGTTCGCGCGCGCTGTTCAATTTTACTTCAGCTCCCAGCCACCCCCGCGGGATTGGATTCATCGAGAGACGCTAGACGGGGTCCTTCGTACTACTTGACGGAAGCCTTCACGTGGCTTGGCGAGCCCACAGAAGCTTTTCCGTTATTCCGATTGACTTGTGTCTTGGAACCTTGTTTCAGGGCCGCCACCATCGCCTTCTGAGAAGCAAATCTCTTTCCCGCCAGGGGGCCACGCTCGCAATAGTAGCTCCCCTTCGGGCGTTCCTGGCGACAATCGTGCTTCATCACAGTCTGGGCCGCCCATAAGGCAGAGGGAGTCAGAGTAAGCGACAGAACGGAGAGAGCAAGGACAGCGGCGAGCATGCGCGACATGGTGACCTCCTGTTTTGGCATGACACTGTCAAGTATAGCAGGCGGCGATTCATGCCCAGGGTGAATGGCAGTCCGGTGGTGGGAGAATCTCAAACCGGTTGAAATGTCAGCGAGAAGTACGTGGGAAGCCTGTCACCTGGCCTGTCGAGCGGATTGCCGATTGACCAGCCAAACACCGGACAGAATCATGCCGATTCCAGCCAGCTCTTTGACGCCGATCTGCTCTCCGAGGACTAGGGCTGAAAGCGTAAGTGCTGAGACGGGAATCAGGTTGACGAACACGCCGGCGCGTGAAGGCCCGATTCCCTGCACGCCATAGAGCCAGGCTTGTTGGCCCAGCGCGGTGGCAAACACGATCAGATAGGCCAGCGCCAGCCAGCCGGATGTGGGAACCGATTCGATGCCCGCGATCGCCACCTTCTGATCGGTCCACAGGAGCGGGATCTGCGGGAGGATTGAGAGCAACAGCGTGGTCCAGTTCACGGTGAGCGGCGAAAACCGTTCCATCGTCCGACGGCCGCCGATCGTATAGAGGGCCCAACTCACCAGCCCCAGCACCACGAGCGTGCCACCCAGCCAGGACCTCTCTCCGGCAGCACTCTCGCCCCCTACGCCTGAGACGAGCATCACCCCAGCAAACGATACCGCGCAGCCGACCCAGACCGCCCGAAAGGGTACGTCCCGAATGAGCAGAGCAGACAAGAAGGCCGTGATCGCCGGGCTCGCGCCGATGATGACCCCTGCGACCGCCGCCCCGATGTATCGCAGCCCGAATAGCGTGAGTAGGTGATTGCCGAGGACCCCTAGCCCCAGCAAGGCGAATATCGCCACGTCCCTGGAGGTAAACTTGACTCCCCTGCCTTCTTGCCACCACCAGAGCGGAATCAACAGCGCCAGCGCGCCGAGTCCGCGAAGGACCGAGACCTCCACCGCCGAGAAGGAACCCAGTGCGAGTTTCTGGAAGACAATGGAGCCGCCCCAGACGACCGCCGCAGTGACAAGCGCTCCATAGGCGGCGAGATCAGAAGGTCTACGCATGCAGCCCCGGCGTATAGCAGCCGGCCAGACCTCCGTCAAGATGTTTCGTTCCGGTGGCCCTTTGGCCGCACCACCAGCACCCCGTCTCGAATCGTCACCAGAACCGCTGTCACCCGTGGATCTGACGCTACAAAACGGTTCAGTTTCTGGATAACTGCGGTGGAGCGGTCCGGCGCGGGCTGGAGCAATACGTCTCCGGACCAAAGCACGTTGTCGATCAAAATAACGCCGCTAGCCGTGACCAACTCGATTGCCTTCCGGTAATAGTTGTCATAGTTCACCTTGTCCGCATCAATGAAAATCAGGTCAAAGGGCCCGGTTAGGTCGCCCAGCGTGTCCAGCGCCGGCCCCATCCTGATCTCGATCTTCTTGCCATGCGGGCTCTTCGCAAAATATTTCCTGGCCATTGCCGCCGAGTCGAGATCAACCTCACAGGTCAGCACGCGGCCATCCTCCGGCAGGACTTCCGCGAAACAGAGCGCACTGTAGCCGGTGAACATCCCGATTTCGAGCACCCGCCTGGCATTCACGAGTTGGGCCATCATTTTCAGAAACGCGCCCTCCAGCGGACCCACCACCATCTGCGGGTGTTCCATCGTGCGATAGGTTTCCTCCCTGAGCGCTCGGCAGACTTCCGACTCGGCAGCCGAGTGTTCCTCGGCATAGGCTTCAATCTCAGGCAAGACTAACTCTTTCATGCGTCTGCCTCCTCCAGGCTGTACGGGCTGTCCGACTCTGCTTGACTCTTTGAGGAAGAACTAATAGCCCAGCGCCTGGTTGAGCCGCGCCAGCACCGTGGGAGAAAGCGTGAACTCGCTCTCGACCTCGATCCGGCTTGGCACTAAGAGCGTTGAGTGAAATGAGATGTCCCTGATGGGTAGCTTGAGGAAGGGCTGATCGGGCGTACTCAGCTCCACGGCCTCCACCGATTTCATCATCTCGCTGCTGTCCTGAGGTCCATACCTCCCCACCACCGCCTGGAGGATCTCGATCGCCTGCGAATTGGCATCGACCTGCTCCACAGATTCCTGCAAGAGCTTGATGGCCTCGTCTGCTTTTTCCGACAGGCTGAAATTCTCGATGCGCTCTTTGCGCCGCAGCGACAGCAAGTCATTGTCAAGATCCTTGCTGAAGGCTCCGTAGGCATACCGAAAGAACTCGAAGTGGAAGCCCTTCAGACGCTTGCCGAACATCTGCAATTCGCAGAGAAAGGCCAACTGCTGGAGCTTCACGTCCCCGTTGATCCCATAGGGCTCGGCCAATCGGAGCAAATAGACCAAGAGCGCGCGGTCGATCGTCATCTCATGAGGTTTGCGCATCGCGTCATAACGCGAATCGTATCTCGTGAAGCGTATCTCGTTTGCGAAGGATTTGCGAGCGACACTTCACGATTCACGCTTCACGGTCATTTGATTTCTGTGCTGAGCCCTTGAGCCATGACTATTTGGGTGTCCAGATTGTAGGTGACGGCTTTGGGATGTGTGAGCACCGGAATCAGTCCCGCGGCTGACGGGATCAGGTTGCCCGACTGCTTGACCCCCCCGAACGGCAACCGCACGCCGGCTCCAATGCAGGGCAGGTTCCAGTAGAAGATCCCGCACTTCATGTGCTCCTCGGCATATTTGGCCTTCCGGTAGTCCTCGGTGATGATGGACCCGGACAGCCCATACTTCGTGTCGTTATAGACTGCGACTGCCTCCTCAACCCCTCGCACCGGCACGACGGCCACGTGAGGGCTGAAGGCTTCTTCGGTGAGGCAGACGCTGTCGCTCCGCCAGGCACCGGTATAGACGAACGGCTTGAGCCAGTACCCATCTGGTGTCGGGGGCGGCTCGATGTTTCGATCCAAGAGGATCTCAAAACCCTCCTTCTTGGCCATCTCGTTAAAGCGACGGCCCTTCTCCACTCCCTGCTGATTGATCATGGTGCCATAGAAGATGCCTTCATCCATCGGCTCGCCGACCGTGACCCGGCGAGCAACAGCGACAAACCGGTCCCTGAACCGGTCCACCGCCCGGCTGTCCACAAGCAGGCGGCCGGCCGTGACGCAACGCTGGCCTGAGGTTTTGAATGCGGACAGGACGCTGGCCGTGACCGCCATATCCAGGTTCGCATCCTCCATGACGAGTACAGCGTTCTTCCCGCCGGTCTCGATGGTGCAGACCTTGTGGGCATGCTTGGCCACTTCTTGCTTGATCCGAAGGCCTACCTCGTAGCTGCCGGTAAAGAGGACCACATGAGTCTGCGGATGGGAAACCAGCGGCGCGCCGGCAGTGTCACCGAAGCCCTGGACAACCTGAAAGACTCCCGGAGGCGTCCCGGCTTTTTCGAAATACCCGGCGATTCTAGCTCCGCACATCGGCGTGTACTCGCTGGGTTTCAGGATGACGCAATTCCCCAGGACGAGCGACAGCCCGGTCAACCAGAACGGGAGAGCCACCGGAAAATTCCAAGGAGTAATGGCCACGACGACGCCGCGTGGTTCCAAGATCTCATAGCAGCGTTTGGTCGAGACCTCATCTCCCAACACCCGTCCATACTGCCCGAGGTGGCCGAAAGAAAATGCGTACTGGGCAGTGTGAATCGCTTCCACCACGTCCGCTCGCGCCTCATTGATCTGCTTCCCCGCTTCCTGGGCAAGAAGGCGCGCCAACGGCTCCGTATCCTCTTCCATCAACCGAGCGACCCGCAGGAGATATTCGGCCCTCTTCACCAACCCCATGGCGCGCCAGCCTTCATGAGCCCGGTTGGCGGAGACGACGGCCTCTTCAATATCGGCGGCCCCGGACTGGGGGAAGACGCCGATCACCTCCCCAGGGTGCGCGGGGTTGCGACTTTCAAACCAGTCATCAGATGGTGCTGCCTTCCAAGTCCCGTTAATAAAGTTGTGAATTCGTGACGTTGCCATGGCACACCTCCCGGCAGGGACTCCATTGTCACGATGCGGCGATATAGAACCCCTTGAGTTTGTTATGACTATAGTCTTCGGGTACGGAACCAGTCAACCAACGCGGAGTGCTTACTCGAAGTGGATGCTCTCCGGTAGGCCAACCCAGCCATGGGCCATGGCCCCCTTGACCCGGCCCTCCGTTTTGTCTTTAATACGTTCACTTTACCTGCTCGGTCAGCCTCGATGGCAAAACATCTCACAGAAATAAACGTGCTGCAGGAGCACCTCTCGAAGCACCAGCTCAAGCTGACCCGCCAGCGCGAGCAAATCCTGACTGTCTTTCTCAAGATGGAACATATCACGGCTGAGCAGATGTACCGTTTGCTGGCTAAGAAAGACCCCCACATCGGCTTGGCCACCATTTACCGGACGCTGAATCTGTTCTGCGAGGCGGGATTAGCCCAGGCGCGTCACTTCGGCGCACAGACCCAGTACGACAACGTATCGCACAAAGGCCACCATGACCACCTGATCTGCACGAGCTGCGGAAAGATCGTGGAATTCGAGAACTGCGACATCGAACGGCTCCAGGAAGAAGTGGCCGCACGAAACGGCTTTACCATTCAGACCCACAAGCTCGAACTCTACGGCCTCTGTTCAAGCTGTCGGCATTGACCTGACCGGTTTTTTTTGGTATCTGTATTGAGATGATGAATCAATTTCATTTTCATTCTCCCCTCTCCTTCTGCCTCCTGGTTATGCTGGGATTTGGGACCGCCGTTCAGACTCTCCCGGCGCCTGCGTCCAGCAACACAGCGGCTGATCGTCTGGTGATCTATTCCGGACGGGCCGAGCGTCTGATCAAACCGGTCCTCGATTCCTTTCGGGCCAAGACCGGCATCCAGATGGACCTGCTCTCATCCGGAACCACAGAACTTGTCAATCGGTTGCAAGCCGAGGGAGAGCGAACTCCAGCTGATTTGTTTATAACCAACGATGCAGGTAGTCTGGAGCGAGCCAGAGAGCTGGGGCTCCTACGCCCCTTGAACATGAGGGAAATTGATCGAGCCGTTCCCGCACCGTTCAGGGCACCTGACAACAGTTGGGTGGGGCTGTCAGGAAGATTCTGGATTGTGGTGTATAACACGAAACTGGTCGCACCGACTGAGGTCAAGTCGATCTTGGACCTTGCTGATCCCCGCTGGAAAGACAAGATCGCCATCCCCAATGCCGGCAGCGAATATCTCCAGGCCGGGGTCTCGGTCATCAAGGCCTCGTATGGCGACGAGCGAACGAAGCTGTTTCTCCAGGGTCTGAGAGCCAATGCTGGAACCCAGGTCTATGGGAAGAGCGCGCAGATCGTCGAGGCGGTTGCAAAAGGCCTCGTTGCCATGGGGCTGGTCAACCACTACTACATTTATCGGCACTTGGCGACTCAACCCGGCGCGCCGATCGCGGCCTTGATGCCGGATCAGCAGGAAGGAGGCATGGGAGCGATCATGAACGTGGCCGGCGTTGGGGTGATTAAACACACGAAGCACCTGGAGGCAGCCAAGCTCCTGGTCGAATTTCTAGTGTCTCAGGCAGGTCAGAAAATGTTCGCGGATCTCAATAAGGAGTATCCGCTTCATGTCGAGGTCAAAGCAGATCCTCTCTTGCCTGAGCGAAAAAGTTTTCGCGCTGCCATGGTTCCTTTGGCACGACTCGCCGAACTCCGCGAGCCTACCATGACGCTCATCGAACAGGTGGGCCTCCGGTAACACCCCCACGTTGCCCATGACCACGGCGATTCAACGGACACCTCCTCCCCCGCTCGCAGTTTTTGCTTTCACAGTGGCCGGCCTGATCACTCTGCCCCTGCTGTATGTCAGCTACCTCGCTTTGTCCGCTGACTTTGCGGTCTGGAGCCGGCTGTGGGCAACCCGCATCCCGGAGTTGCTCTCAAATACCGCCTGGCTCGCCGTCGGCGTCGCAGCTGGCTCCTTTGTGCTCGGGGTCACACTCGCATGGCTCGTGGTCCGATTCGAGTTCCTCGGCCGCCGCGTTTGGGAATGGGCACTGGTTCTCCCTCTCGCAATGCCCACCTACGTGCTCGCGTACGTCTATACCCATCTGCTCGGCTCCGGAGGGCCTGTTGAAGAGGCGTGGCAGGCCTTGGTGGGACCGGAAGGAAGGATACTTTCCGCCCAGAGTTACGCAGGCACAACGTTGGTGATGACGTTAGACACCTTCCCCTTCGTGTATCTCTTGTCTCGGGCCGCGCTCTTGAACTTGAACGTCTCCTACGAGGAGATGGCACGGGCCTGCGGCGCCTCCCGCCTGAGCACGTTGTTCAGAGTCACCTTGCCCTTGATGCGTCCAGCGATTGTGGCCAGCCTATCGCTGGTGATTCTATATGTCGTCTCGGATTTTGGGGCCGTCTCCCTGCTTCGCTACCAGACCCTGACTTACGCGGTCTATCAACAGATCACCGGACGGTACGATCAGGCAGCAGCGAGCGTCCTGAGCCTGCTCCTGGTCCTTTTTGCTCTGATTTTCCTTGTCGCCGAGCGGTGGTTCAGACAGCGAAGCCGCTTCTATCAGACGATTGGACGATACCGAATTCCAGAGCGGAAACCATGCGGTCCGGTTGGGACGATTCTGATCACCGCCTATTCGACGCTTGTGCTCGGCGCTGCATTCGTGATCCCAACGCTGTTGTTGATTCAGTGGAGCGTCGCGTCGGTGGCTCAGGGAGCTCTCGATGCCAGGTTTGTCGGATTCATCTGGAATAGCGCTCTGCTCTCCGGCTTAGCGGCAACTTTTGGGGTCCTGGTGGGTACCCCGCTCGCCTATCTCGCCAGCCGGTGGCCGTCTCGGCTGAATGTTCTCTGTTTGCAAGCCGCCTATACCGGCTATGTGTTGCCGGGACCGGTGGGAGCGCTGGCCCTCTTGGTGTTATTCTCTCATCTGGCTCCCTTCTGGTACGGGTCCGTAACGATCCTGGTCATCGCGTACATCGTGCATTTTCTGCCGGCCGGCCTGCAGTCGATGGAACCAGCGCTCCAACAAGTGACGCCGAACCTGGAGGAAGTCGCCAGGAGCCTGGGGCTCGGGCTGTTCCGCAGCATCCGGAGGGTCACGCTCCCGCTGGTGCGTAACGGCTTTATCGTGGCGTGGGTACTCATGTTTCTCCAGAGTCTCAAGGAATTGCCGGCCACACTCCTGCTCCGCCCCGTGGGGTTCGATACGCTGGCGGTTCGGGTCTGGCTTGAGGCCAGTGAGGAATATTATCAACTCGCGGCCCCCTCGGCGCTGTTGCTCGTCCTGCTGACACTACCAGCCCTGATGCTGCTGGTATCGAAAGACTGGCGTGCCGCCTAGCTCGGTGAAGGGAACGCTCGGATGGTGCCAGACCTAACATCACTTGAACAAGGCAAGAGACCCGACGAAGAGGCCAGCTCGATCGTTCTGGAGCTCCGCAAGTCCACCTGCGCATATGAGGCAGGACGTCCCGCGATCTCGGAGATCTCCCTCTGCGCGCACAAGGGCGAACTCCTGTGCCTGCTCGGTCCATCGGGCTGCGGTAAGACAACCACACTTCGCGTCATTGCCGGATTTGAACCAATAATCGGCGGCGAAGTGTACCTCGAAGGTCAGTTGGTATCGGCTGCAGGACTCCTGGTCCCTACGGAACAGCGACGCGTGGGGATGGTCTTTCAGGAA
>JAHWYE010000224.1 GCA_020028195.1 Nitrospirota bacterium | reverse complement strand
CTGTTACGGTGCCTATACCTTCGTGCTCGAGGACGGAACCGGGACCATCGCGGTCGCGGTGCTCGGCATCTGTGGGAAACCGATGATCAGGAATCCCGAAGTATCAGAGGGTGACAAGGTGGTTGTGCAGGCCCACATTTATGCGCCAGGCCAATTCGGATACTTCCGCGACAAGGACGGCCAGCCGATCCTCGGAGAGGAGCGTGAGCAGGTCCAAGCAGTGGCAGACGCGATTTCTCGCCCTCCAGAGCAGTGACCGGCGCTGAACGAGCGGCTGCAAACGGAGGTGCAGCCGACAGACGGGGGCTGACGCGTTAGGTCTTGGGAAGCTGCAGGACTTTCAGCGGCACTTGGCGCTTCACGTGGCCATCCACCAGAATGTTGAACACAAAGTCACCAGGCCTCTCGAACTGGACACCGCGAATATTCAGGATGCTGTTTGTCTTGAACACGGTTCCTGGCCTGACCTCGCCGATGACGACCTGACCGTTCACCACAAAGGGCTTGCGCCCGTCTGCATCCATCATTTGGATCTCAATGTGGTGAACCTGCTCCGCTTCGCCGATATCCGCTTCCAACTGGACGACCAGCTTCATCTCGGGATGAATGGTGGGGAAGGTTTCTGCATAGAGCGCGTCGAAGATCCCCATGATGTTCAATTTGCCTTCCTGCGACATATTCGCGGAATCGGCCATCACGGCAAGCGTCACGTTCATACGAATGCACTCCTTCTCACGGCATTATAGGAAGCGGGCCGAGGTTCATCAATCTTTTGGAGAAACGGCCTCCTGAATCGAATGAATCTCTTTAAGCGACACCTGGTGTACGAGGCTAATTTGTATACCCTTTTGATATCCGACACACGACTTTTAATTCCTTTTTTGATTCGCCATGAGGTATAAGACGAAATACGATGTCACACCAATCGCCGCGCGCTGGGGTGAATCCGCTTTCAAGGAAATGGTCTTCGTCACGGTCCTTCGTCGGATTCCTCGCTGTCTTCCTACTTACCAGCCCGCTGCTCGCTGAAGAGACTGACCCTGGTTCCCCTACTGATCTTTCTGAACGGAGCGATCTGCCAGCCACGGCGACCTCTTCAGACTCGGGACAGAATGATTCCGCACCTTCGCGCTGGCACTATGGCGCCTATTTGGATCTGAGTTATCCCGTTGACTTCAATTTTCCGGAGAATCACCGCTGGCGCAGCAAGGTCACGACGCCGCGCGTGAACGAGCTCACGCCGAACGTGGGGCTGGTCTATGTAAGGAAGGATGCCAACGAGCAGTCGCGCTGGGGAGCAGAGCTCGCAGTTCAGGGCGGCTACGACGTCGAAGGACAGGTTCCCAACGCCAGCCTCAGGTACGGTCAGCCATACTCCGATGCCGATGCGTTCAGCCATTTCTCACGTGCCAATGTGTCATACCTGGCCCCTCTCGGGACCGGTCTGCGGCTCACGGCCGGGCTGTTCAATAGCTTTATCGGCTATCAGTCGTTCTACGCCAAAGACAACTTCAACTACACGAGAAGCTACATGGCGGACTATGCGCCCTACTTCATGTTGGGAGGGTCTGCCCAGTATCAGATCAATGAGGCGGTGAAGAGCGTCTTCTACGTCATCACCCGCTATAACTTCCTCTCTGCTGTCAACGACTATCCGAGTTTCGGGGGGCAGGTCAGTTGGCGGGCTTCACCTCGGATCACGTTCAAGCAGAATCTGTACTATGGGCCGGATCAGACCAATACTGACCTTAAGTACTGGCGTTTCTTCTCGGACAGCATCCTGGAGTGGAAGAGCGATGACATCACCATCGCCCTGGCCTATGACATCGGCACGGAGCATGCAATACCGGAGGCCGGCGGCCAGCGGGTCTTCTGGACCGGCAGTTCGATCTTTACCCATTGGCAGTTCACCAAGGCATGGGCGCTCGCCATCCGGCCCGAGCTCTATTATGACCCGGACGGGACGATGACGGGGGCTCGTCAATTTATCAAGGCCATCACGACCACGCTGGAATACAAACTGCCCATCGCCTCAACCATCACGAGATTTCGGCTTGAGTACCGGTACGATGATTCGACCGGGCCGCAAGGCGGGTTCTTCAAGGATGGGGAAATCAGCCCCGGCGTGATCGGCCTCACGCAGTCTCAGCAGTTACTGATCGCGGCAATTCTGTGGACCTATGATTCTCCATAGCAACGCCCGCGGACGCTTTCCTCTCTTCTCGATCGATCCCGGCAGATCGCAGTCACGAGGCTTGCGGCGAGCTTAGGGGTGAGGCCACAGCCATTCGCTAAACAGACCCAAGGCGCCACGACTTCCTCCTGCATCCGCTGTGATCATGCGGCACCGCTCAGCTTCTTAAGGCCTTACTCGCTGCGATTTCCTCTTGCCTCCTTCTGTCCGTTTTTATACCGTCTTTACGCTCTCCAGGTCAGGTTTTCACACCGTTTTGACGCTAGACCTGATAAGGTTCTCAACACGAACAGGCGCATAGGGGAGAAAGACGGCAAGATCGTGATGATGGCAGGGATGCGGCGGTCGAACGGGTTGTTTGTCCTCCTGTTGTGGCTCTTGCCAGCGATTGTGTCTGGGCAAGAACCCCCTGGGGGAACGGCCCCATTGCCTGAAGCCCGGGAGTCCTCCCAGACACCACCGAGCGTATGGACGCCGCCGACGGACTGGCACTACGGCGGGTTTGTAGACCTCGGGTATTCGCTCGACTTTAATTTTCCAGCCAATCATCTGTGGCGCAACCGCAGCACGACGCCCCAAGTCAACAAGTTGGACTTGAACATGGGGGCCGTGTATATACGCAAGGACATCTCCAATGGGTCCCCATGGGGGATGGAGCTGACCGGTCAGGGCGGCCAGGACTCGAAGGAATTCGGCTTCGGCGTCAACGAACCGAAGGTAGGCAGCGCGGATCAGCTCCGCCACTTTGGCCGGGCCAATGTCTCTTATCTCGCGCCGGTGGGAAAAGGGCTCACGCTCCAGGCCGGGCTATTCAACAGCCTCATCGGGTACGACTCGCTCTATGCTAAGGACAACATCAGTTATACCCGCCCCTGGATCGGCGACTACTCTCCGTACCTCATGTTCGGCGTCAACGCCTCCTATCCCGTAAACGACCAACTCACCGCCACTCTGTACGTGATCAACGGTTACTGGCATCTGGCTCATTCCAACAGCCAGCCGAGCTACGGAGGCCAGGTGGTTTACAAACCCGGCGCCCGCTGGACGCTAAAGGAGACGCTCTATTACGGGCCCGACCAGGCCGACACATCAATGGAGTTCTGGCGTCTCTTCTCGGACACCATCGCCGAGTGGAAAGACGAGGCGCTGACCCTGGTGTTCGAGAACCAGATCGGTACTCAAGTACAGGCCAGTCCTGGGAGCCCGCGCGTCTTCTGGTGGGGGGCCGAATTCGTCGCCCGGTGGAACATCAGCGGGCCCTGGAGCGTCGCCGTCCGCCCTGAGTTCTACTGGGACCCGGACGGCCTCCTGACGGGGTTCGAGCAATTCGTCAAGGCAGTGACCAGTACGCTCGAATACAAAGTCCCCTATCAGTGGACCAACACGATCCTCCGCCTGGAGTATCGCTTCGACGAGTCCACCGGCCCAGGTGGGGGATTCTTCAAGGGAACCGAGAACCTGCTCGCACCCAGCCAACAGATGTTGATCTTCTCCGTCATCGGGACCTTCGATTCGCCCTGACAGGGGCACGGCCTGACTACCATTCAGCCCGTAGCCGATAGCCAACGCTAGGTTGGTGCTAGGAGGAATGAGAAGGAGACGTTTTGAACCCTCCCCAGAGGAGCCAACTCCACGTCGCCAGCATACCGAGCCAGCCGACGACCGAAACCCCATGTGCGATGGTGGTATCTGAC
>JAHWYE010000223.1 GCA_020028195.1 Nitrospirota bacterium | reverse complement strand
ACCGCCGCCGCATTGTAGAGTTCGTGTCGGCCGGCCGGGACGACCATCGGATGGGCCGATTTCGGAGGGGACCCGCCACCTTGTCCCACATACCCAACCACCGCCGCAAGATCGCGACAAGCGCGAACGATCTCTTCAAGAGCCCGACGGTTGTCCTCGAGAAACCTCGGCTTGAGCAGCAGATCTTCCGGTGGATAGCCGGTGATCGCAAGCTCCGGGAACACGGCCAGATCAGCCTTGGCCTTACGGGCTTCCCGGAGCCAGGTGGTGATCCGCCGAACATTCCCCTCCAGATCCCCGACCGTCGGGTTCATCTGGACCATAGCGACGCGAAAGTGCCGCATTGGACTCACACCAAACTTGGCCAAAAAAAATGTCCTCTGCCCCAGAGATGGAGCAGAGGACGCCCTTGTCCGCTTACCAGTACTTTTGTACCTGATGTGGAGACGTCATTGTCTCCAGAAAAGTGCCTATTCTCATACCATCCTGGGAAGGAGCCTGTCAAGGACTTTTAAGCCTAGTAGGGCACTGAAAAGCCACTTTGGCGACTCTTCAAGGGAAAACCCAGCAATGGTCACGATGATCTTAGGACACCTGTCCAGGATGTTCAAAAAGGTCGCCCAGCGCGGCCGCAGCGAGCGAGGAGGCATGGACCCGTTGCATTGGAGAGCAACGGGTACCCAAGACGTTGAGCCTCTGACGGGTACCCATTGCCTGGCTGCGTGCAATGGGTGTACGAGAACAAAGCTGGCGGCCTTTTTCAACATCCTGTCAGTAGCGCCTCAAGGCAGGGGCGGAAAGGCCCCACAGTTGCGCCCGGATGGCCCCCCACATGGCCTCCAGCATGGCATTCAGATCTGGGGCTGAACGCGCCACCAGCTTGACGGCAAGTCCCGGCGCGGCTGGCTGGGACAGGCCCCCCAAGACCAAGCCAGGACGCTCCTCCAGGATCGCTGCAAGCTGCTCCTCCAGCCGTTTCCAGACTTCCGAACTGACCTCGTCGCTGACCAGATAGAGCGAGGCAACGTAGTCCCAGTCGGTCGCTAGCCCCACCCCACCCTTTTCAGTTGGGTTGAGATGGTACCGTTCCAGCACCGACTGGCCAGAAGCAGTCGTGATCCAAATCTCGTTGTCGAGGCTGGCAAAGGCCCAACGTTCACCTCTGGCGATCCGGCCGGAGGCGATCGCATCCCACAGCATGACGGTCCCACCAGGGGCAAGTTGGACCCGTATGGCCTGACGAAAGCGCGAACCAGCAAAGGGAATAGTCGGTTCAGGGACCCACTCAAGGATCGCACCGGGCCCAAGACGGATATCCGCCTCCTGGACTGAGATCTCCGACTCAGAACGGTACACCCGGTTCGCTGAGGGCGTGGAGATCAAGACATGTGCGTCTTTGTCCAGCTTCATGCAAATGGACAAGCAGTCCCCACCCACGAGACCACCAGATGGATTCAGTAAGAGCGTGTAGGCCGTCCCGGTTTCGTCGAGATAAATGGGCGGGAGGAGGTGCCAGGGTGTCTGGCAGTTCGTTCGCCCGAAAACCGTCCGTTGACCTTGTCGAAGGTATTCGAGCGTCAGCGTGCCGACCCGGCCAACCGAAGAGGGAGACACTCGTCCACGGCTACGTTTCTTGGCCGGCATGTGTGTGCGGTGGTCAAGTATTAGCGGCGTGGGGTACGTTGGGGAATGCGCTGCTCGACCCACTCAACCACGCGATCAAGCCCTTCACCGCTCAGCAGATTGGTAAAGACAAATGGGCGGTCGCCTCTCATCCGGCGGCTGTCACGATCCATCACCGACAGGTCGGCACCGACATACGGAGCCAGATCAATCTTGTTGATGACCAGCAAATCAGATCTTGTGATGCCAGGCCCCCCTTTGCGAGGAATCTTGTCGCCTTCGGCCACATCAATCACATAAATGACGTGGTCAGCCAACTCAGGGCTGAAGGTAGCGGCCAAGTTATCCCCCCCGCTCTCGACGAACATCAGTTCTACGTCCGGATGGCGGTGGAGCAGTTCATCGAGCGCCTCTTGATTGTGGGAGGCATCTTCCCGGATAGCCGTGTGGGGACAGCCACCGGTTTCTACGCCGAGAATGCGGTCCTGCGGCAATGCACCGCGCCTCGTTAAGAATTCGGCGTCCTCTTTGGTGAAAATATCGTTGGTCACAACAGCTAGACTGTACCGCTCTCGCAGCTTTCGACACAGCGCTTCGACCAAGGCGGTCTTCCCCGACCCGACGGGCCCCCCAATTCCGATCACCGGGACCTGCTTCGCTCGAGCTTGGGTCAATCCACCGCCACCGGAGTGATGGTGATTCTCATCGTGAAGGTGCATGGTAAACTTCTGCCAGCGGAATCGAAGAGCTTATGGCGAATGGCTCATGGCAAGAACTCAACTTCTTTCCAGCTGCTTGCGACCATACGCCGTTAGCCATCGGCCATTCGCTCCTAGGACCGAAACAGTCGCGACTCCAACCAGGCGTGCTGCATCCCGTAAATGTCCTGCACCGGCGACCAGGACACCATAACAGACTTCTTTGTCGTATTGCGACTCAGTTCCGTGAGGAGCGGGGACCATTCGTCAAGGAGACGCTGCCCCTCGCGCTGCCCGATCGGCAGCAGCTTCATCGCCGCCGACACGAACCCGACGGCCGTTTGATAGAGATAGGCCGCCACGGTCTCCTCAGGGGACCATTCGCAGGCTGCCAGAGTGAGCCCGACACTCACTGGTAAGTGTCCAGGGGTTCGTCCCTCTTCAACTCTCGCATGGAACTGCTGCAAGACTGCGTCTCCTTCAAACTGCTCAGCGGCGACCCTGATAACCTGCCGCCCCATCTGGCGACTCGCAAGACGTGACTCGCGTCCGATCTTCATTGCATCCAGTTCACCATCAATTGTGAGAGCGGCTGAAAGTTTGCCACTGGTGACAGCCCTGTGTGCAACCGCCACCGCGATCGCCTCCCGTCGGCTGAGGCTGTTGCGCAAGACATCCTCAACATAACGTGCAAACTCCTTCCCGTCGCGTACCGCCTTTCGCTGAACCGCGGCCTCCAATCCGGACGAAAAGGCATATCCACCGGAAGGGAAAAAGCTGTCGATAAAGCGAACCCCCTTAAGCAGCGCGAGCGTGTCCATGATTCAAGAACCGTTAGGCGTGAGAAGTCCTGACTCTCTACGTTTCACGCTTTACCCCTAACGCATAACGCTAGAAGAGGAAATATCGCTGCGCCATCGGCTGCACCACGATCGGCTCGCAGGTCAGGCGCACACCATCCGCCGTCACCACATACGTCTCCGGGTCCACTTCGATCTTTGGCAATGCGTCGTTCAATTTGAGATCGCGCTTCTTGACGTTACGGCAATTCTTGACCGCCACAACCCGTCGCTGGAGACCAAGCTTCTTGGGGACTTCGCGCTCCATCGCCACCTGGGACACAAAGGTAATGCTGGTGCTGCAAATGGCTCGTCCGAATGAGGCAAACATGGGTCTGCTCAGAATCGGTTCAGGCGTCGGGATCGAGGCATTCGGGTCACCCATCTGCGCTTGGGCAATGAACCCGCTCTTCAAAACCATTTCCGGTTTGATCCCGAAAAATGCCGGTTTCCAGAGCACCAGATCCGCCACTTTCCCGACCTCGATCGAGCCGACTTCATGCGCGACCCCGTGCGTGATCGCGGGATTAATGGTGTACTTGGCCACGTACCGCTTCGCTCGAAAATTGTCATTCTGTCCCTTGCCGGATTGGATACCCCGCTCCGTTAAGTGACCCCGCTGGAGTTTCATTTTGTGCGCGGTCTGCCAGGTTCGGATGATCAATTCGCCGATCCGCCCCATCGCCTGCGTGTCGGAGGACATCATGCTGATCGCGCCCATGTCATGCAGGAC
>JAHWYE010000222.1 GCA_020028195.1 Nitrospirota bacterium | reverse complement strand
TGGCGAAACAGCTCGATGTTCTGAAACGTGCGCGCCACGCCGACCTGCGCAATGTGATGGGGTCGTAACTGGGTCAGATCATGCTCGGCAAAGGTGCATGCGGGCGCCTAGCAAGAAGGCGCCGTGGGCCCTTTACTTGCGGTAAGTCTCGCGGCGGTGGGCAATGCCGAGCACCAATAACCCCTCATCCGTCCTCACGTAGATGACGCGATAGTCTCCGATCCGCAAGCGCCACAGTCCTTGAAACTCACCCCGAAGCGGCTCGCCTCCCTTTCCACCGGCGGGATTCCGGGTCGTTATTTGACATTCAGAACGAAGTCGAATGTGGCGACCTTGCCGTCCGGGGCCTCCTGCACCTTCATCACGAGGTCCGGATTGAAGAGAAAGTCCCGCTGATTGCGCGGCTCGCCGGGGAGGTAAAGCTGCGTCGTCAGGATACGGCCGTTCGGCGCCTGTACCTTGACGTGGATGTGGGGGGTGCGACCGCTGTACTGTCCCGGAACGATCGTCTCGAGTCGATACCGGCCCTCCTGATACGTAAATTGGTGCCCCCGCAGCTTGTATCCGGCGTTGTCGTAGTCTCCTTTGCTGTCGGAGTGCCAGAAGTCGAGCCTGGCTCCGGCGATCGGCTTGCCGGCTGTCGAGAGCACCCGTCCGGTCAGCACGAGCTTGGTCCCGGTGATTCCCGGTTCCAGGAGCGAGGTGCGTCTCGGAGCGTTCGGCTTGAAGAAAGGCCCCTCGATCGCTGCTGGTGTGGGGTTGGCAGCGTCCGCGGCCGGGCTCTCCGTCTTCATGACCATGAGGAGCCCGGTGAGGATCACGACGCTACTCAAAAGCCAGGCATTCCCTCGCCGTGACGCCTTGCTCTCCGGGAGTTGCCGCTCCGCTGTGACCTGACCTGTTTGTATATCCTCGTCCATGTTCTTCGTTGCTCTCTTCATCGCCCTGCCGGTCCTGCCTACTTGGAGGAGATGATGACCTGATGCGGGGAGGGTGGGAGGGGATGGAGTTCGTTACGGGCGAAGCCGGCGTTGTGAAACATCCGTTCGAGTTCCCTAAAGGTGTACGCGTCCCCACCCGGCGTCGAACAGAGCATCACCAGGCTGAAAGCCGCCGTATCGGGTGGTGAGATACGGTCTTCGTTGGGGATGAAATCCAGCGTCACCGCGCGCCCGCCATCGGCCAGCGCCGCGTGGACCTTCCTGAGCACCCGTTCGCACGACGCCCGATCGAAGTGGTGCAGGAAGTTCGTGAGCAACACCAGGTCATAGCCGCTGCCGTACTCCACGGCAAAGGCGCTGCCCGGAATCGTGCGGTAGCGACTGCTCACGCCGCCCGCCCGCGCGTTCTCTTGCGCCACCTCCAGCACATTCGGCCAGTCCAGGGCGACGACCTCGACATGCGGATACCGCTCTGCGAAGGTGATACCAAAGATCCCGTGTCCGGCGGCGATATCGAGCACTTTGAGCCTGCGCGCCGGGTCGACTTTCACGAGGCTGACGAGCGCCTGTGCGGGGATCTTCATGAGGGGCATCATCGCGCGGGCGAACTCCACCCAGATCGGATGCTCGGGTGCGAGGGTGCCCTCTTCGGAGACCACCGTGCCTCCCCGGCGCACCGCCGCCGCGACATCTTGAAATGCCTCGGTGAGCAGGGACGACAGTAGGAATCGTGCCGTGCCACCCAGGTAGCCTGGTGAGTGCCGATCCAAGAACATCGCCGACTCCGGCGTGAGGCCATACCGGCCATCCTGCTTCGTGAGGAAGCCGAGAATTGTCAGATAGTCGCACAGGATGCGCATACCGCGTGGTGATGCGCCGCATCGTTCGGCCAGCCTCTCTGCCGTTTCCCTTGCGTCGCCGATCGCGGAGAAGAGGTCCAGGTCCAGCGCGCCTTTGAGCGCTGCGGTCCGCTGGTAGGCGAGGACGGTATCGAGAAACAGCTCAGGTGAAGGCGGATGTGCGGTAGTCATCAGTGCTTTTCCATGTTTCCAGCCGATCGCGTTCACATCCCGGAGTCCCGCAATCCGGGTCCAAGGAACATCGGGATACTTCCGTCGCGTCATCTTCACACGAGGTATCCTCTGCTTGTCAAGCGTTTTTGGCACGATCGAGGACGATGTTGAAGGTTCCGGTTTCGTAGGTCTGGCCGCAGACCATCTGCTTTTTGAGGTCGCCAATCAATGATTCCTTGATAAATCGATCCGTCGCGTAGCGAAACCTATTGACAGTGGTGGACTTTCTTGTCCATAGTGACGGCCAAAGTATTTATCGGGGTAGGGGCCCCGCACTGGTATCCATCGGAAAAGGGAAGAGGCAAGATGATACTACCAATTGCAGATGACAACACCGGGCGCACGCTGACACCTTTCCTCAACTATCTACTGCTGGCCGCAAACATTGCTGTTTTCATTTTTCTCCAGGACCTCGGCACTAACGAAAGGTTCACCTACGCAT
Source organism: Nitrospirota bacterium (assembly GCA_020028195.1). Classification (GTDB taxonomy): domain Bacteria; phylum Nitrospirota; class Nitrospiria; order Nitrospirales; family Nitrospiraceae; genus NS-7. The sequence goes on along the minus strand of JAHWYE010000222.1, from coordinate 1,439 downwards.
TCTCAACTGTTCCCAGAGAGATCGTGACCGGAAAGGACGTGGTCCAGGCAATCACCATCCGAGATCCCGTCAGCGGTGACGTCGTCGGCACCGTCAATCTCCAGCCGACGCCCATCTCCGTCTATTTGACGCTGCTGACGGCAATGTTCATGCACGGCGGGCTCGCGCACCTCCTTGGCAACATGCTCTACCTTTGGATCTTTGGCGACAACATCGAGAATTCACTAAGGCACATCAGGTATTTCTTCTTCTATCTTATCTGCGGGGTGCTGGCCGGGCTTGCGCATGTGTTTGCGACAGTTGCGTTTGGAGGGAACCCTTTCCTCCCCGCACTCGGGGCTTCGGGGGCCATCTCGGGAGTGCTCGGGGGCTACCTCGTTCTTCATCCCCGGCGTCGAGTTCGGGTCATCATTATGCGGACGATCCGGGAGGTTCCCGCCGTCGTTGCCATCGGGATCTGGTTTGTGTTCCAGCTTATCAGCGGGATAGGCATGCTTGGCAGCGGCGCGCAGGCGGGCGGCGTCGCCTACGCGGCACATATCGGCGGCTTCCTCGCGGGGGTGCTGCTGGTCAAGCTCTTCGAGCCCCGCAGGTCGTAACGCCTGAGTCTAGCCGCTCCCCCTCACCCGCCCTCTCCCCGGTGAGAAGATGGTGGTACTTCACCCCGGGGCCGAAGAGCCCCGTCATGGTTTCACATAAGTAAAAGGGTTCCTCTGCGCTCTACGGAGCGTTCAATGACAGGAGTGGCATTCGAAGGGGCATAAACGGTACAGATGGTCAGGGGAAACGATCTAGCGGCATCTTATCTCGTGAAGGCCGAGGGAGGGGAGGTGACAGTATGAAGCGCACCGTGATGATTCTCGGATTGCTCGCTACGCTGCTCGTGAGCATCGCCGGTCCTGCCATCACCCCGGTGGCTGCGGCAGAGACAGCGTTTGAGCGGATCCTGCCGTTCCCCGACCAGTGGCGGCCAGGCAACTAATCGCCTATCGCTGCAGAGGACCGGAATGCCCTTCCGGTCCTGTGCCCTGCAGGCCGGCATGGGTAAAATCGCCGGGGCTCTGGCCCTACATATGTGGTGGCGATCTCTTGCTCCCGCGATTGAGAACAAAATTCATCAACTCTGTTGCGCGGCTCTCACTGTGCTATCTGTCAATGAAAGCCCTTGTAAAATCAACGCAGGTCACCGCAGCCTCATCAGTCCTCGGAGCGTCGTCAGGTCCTCACGGGTCAGTTGGTCGGACGCCACGATCCGCGCATGGGTCCCTTGCGGATCGTGCACCATCAGCTCACTCACCTGTCGCACCACGCCCTGCGCCTTGCTGATCTTGGCATCGACTAATCCGCCGATGAGGGGCGAAAAGATCTGGAGGAACAGCGCGAGCAAGGGGTTTTCGATCTTGCCGTAGACAGTGAGCTGCGTGGCGACCCACAGCTGC
>JAHWYE010000043.1 GCA_020028195.1 Nitrospirota bacterium | reverse complement strand
TTCATTGACACACCAGGGGCCTATCCAGGGATCGGAGCCGAAGAACGCGGACAGGCCGAAGCGATCGCGCAGAATCTGCTGGTGATGTCTCGGTTGGCGGTCCCGATCGTGTCGGTGGTCATTGGTGAGGGGGGTAGCGGAGGGGCGCTCGCGCTTGCCGTGGCTGACCGAGTGCTGATGCTGGAGCATGCCGTCTATTCGGTGATTTCACCGGAAGGCTGCGCCGCAATCCTCTGGGATGACCCCGCCAAAGCCCCTGATGCGGCGGCAGCCTTGAAATTGACCGCGCAGGATTTGTTGAAACTGGGCATCATTGATGAGGTGATTCCGGAGCCTCCGGGTGGGGCGCATCGGAATCCCACCGCCATGGCTGAACGCCTGGCCAAAGCCCTGTCTACTCACCTGGGCCAGCTTGCAGAATTGTCGGGAGAGGAGCTCCTGGCGCGACGAGACGTGAAGTACCGCAAGATGGGGCCGGTAGGAGAGCCGTCCCAGCCGGGCTCGTAAGCCCCCGAGCCTCCCCGCCTCTTCAGGTTCCACCAGAGTGGTGTTAAAGAACGAATTCGCGACCCATCTCCGAAGGAACCTTTCACAACCCTGAAGTGGTCCAAAGGTCCCCGCAGGATGTTCAAAAGGCGTTGTTTTCACCCTCCCACCCCAGGCGCGCCAAGACGCGCCCCTTCCCGTGACGCGGCCGCAGCGAGCGAAGTGGCGTGAACCCATTGCAGCCCGAAGAGCAATGGGTACCCAAGACTGTTGAGCCTCTGACCGGTACCCGTTGCCAGACTTCGCGCAACGGGTGAACGAGAACAAAGCTGGGGGCCTTTTTCAACATCCTGCCAGCGTCATCACGGATTCTGCCACGTTGCGCCTTCATAAGTCGGGTTGAACTGATGGGTGAGCTTGACCGTATCACCGTCGTGGACCACTGAGTCCATGGAGCCCACCTTTCGGTTCACGGTGACCAGCAACTCGCCTTTGCCGAGAAACGGCATCACTCCCCCAAGCCGATCCTGGTTGGCTTCAAGCAGTGCCCTGACCGTGAGCGGCCCTGCCACTTCAATCTGGAGTTCAGACTCTTCCACCGTCTGACGCAAGGTCTGTCCGAATAAGAGTACCGTGACCATTTCCGTGGTTCCTCCTCGCCTGCGCAGGGTCCTCTTGGACCTGGCTGGGCCACCTCCTGGGCGTCTCCCTCGGCCCGTTAGTCCATGGCTACCTTATGACAGCGCCAGCAGTCCTGCCGCTTCGGATGCCGACCGGGTAAGGGTCTCGGGCCCCCGGCGACATGGCAGCGCAGGCAGTCTTTTTCTGAGACCAGCCCCTGATGATCGGGCGTGCGGGGGACAGGCGGATTCCTGTCGCGCGGCGACGGCAGCAACGATACGAACAGGACGACGAGCGCCGCGGCAAGGACGAAGAGCCAGTCCACCTTTCGCAGCCTCATGGCTTCGAAGAGGGAACTGTGCCCCTGGACCCCTGCGCGGTCTCGTACGAGTCGCGCAGCAGCTCTGCCACGTGTTTGACCTGCACCGTTCCTCTTAGACCGTTGTTGAGTTGGATCATGCAGGCAGGGCAACTGGTGGCGACCACGTCGGCTCCGCTGTCCTCAATCGCCCGTCGTTTTCGATCGAAAATTTTCGCGGCTGTGTCGTAATCCTTCAGGATGTACGTGCCAGCGCCTCCTGCGCAGCGATCGGCATCTTCCATCTCGATGAACTCCACGCCAGGCAGTGCGGCCAGAACCTTTCGGGGCGCTTTCGTCACGCCAGCCGCTCGGAGATGGCACGAGGAGTGGTACGTCACTTTGCGTGTGCGTACAGTGCCTGTGCCTTGGTCGGGCGTCTCCTTGGACTCGGCCACGAACTCGGTGATGTGTTTCACACGGCGGGCGAGTCGTTCGGCTGCCTCACGCTCAGGACCGGCCTCGAAGAGCCCAGGGTAGTCTTTCAACATCAGTGTGCAGGAGGCACAGCCGGTGATCACGGTGTCATAGCGTTCAAGCGAAGCGAGGTTGTGGCGTGCTCCCTCCAGCACCAGCTTGAGATGTCCGTAGGTCTGGATGGGCGTTCCCGAGCAGCGTTGAGCCGGCAGCGCTGGCTCAACGCCGTGCCGTCGAAGCACGGCGATGACTGCGTCCCCGACTCCATCATCCAGATAGTTCGCAGCGCAGCCATGGAAATAGGCGACGCTCGATCGTCCGGAGGCGGCGTTCCGCGCCAACTCGGGGTATCGCTCGCGGAGGTGTCTGGTCGCCATTCGGGGCAGCACCATGTCACGGGGAAGCCGGGAGGTCTCGGCGATTCGGCGCATCAGGGGGCGCGTGATCCATTCGAGCCAGGCGCGAGGCCTCGGCCGGTCCCACAGCCACTGCGTGCGAGCTGCCGCCTTGAGGAGCGGTTCGAACAGCCAGGGGCGCGCATGCAGGGCGAATATCAGTCCTGCCATGCGGTTCGGGTGCTCGGCGCGGCGTTTCAGGATCAGGTCTGAGACATCCACATCCGCCGGGCAGATCGTCCGGCAGGACTTGCAGTTCAGACAGGCCTCGACCACGCGCTTGGAATTCAGATAACTGTAGTCCTTGGACGTGACGATCTCGAACCAGCCCCGCGAGCTCATGTCCTCGGACTGAAACACGTCGTAGACCGGACAAACAGAATTGCATTTGCCGCAGGTCGCGCAGGCTTTCGAAAGGCGGGTATAGTCGATATGCTCTGTGAACGACGTGTCGCTGATTTTCACTCCAGGATTCAACACCCCGGTCGGGTCGAGGCTCCGTTTGACCTGCACAAACAGGTCGTAGAGCTCTTCGCCGTACATGCGCCGGACGAACTCCGCGCGCACCCGTCCGTCCCCATGTTCCCCACAGATGGACCCGCCAAATCGGGTGAGGACCGTCTGGTGAATGTCTCGATAGCCTTCGACCATTCGCGCGAAGTCCTCTCGGTCATTCACGTCCAGCAGGGGCACGATATGCGCGTTGCCGTTCCCGATATGGCCGAAGATGGCGACCGCGATGCGCTGTTCTCTGAAAAACTCTTCCAAGTACCGGATGAGCTCGCTGATCCGTTCGGCTCGAACGACCACATCATCCACATAGTTGATCGGCTTCTTGCGCTGGTCATACCGGTAGAGGGTGGGATACAAGGCCTTACGCGCTTTCCAGAGTTGGTCGCGCTGTTCCTGGTCGAAGGCCACGACGGGATCTGATGAGAGCCGATACCGGCGGCACAGTGAAGTCAGGCGCGTCGCCTGTTCACGCAGGTCGTCAGGCCCTCCGTCTTGATCGAACTCGGCCAGGAGTGTCGCAGCCGCGTCGTCCGGGATTCCGTGGCGATTGCGCCCGATCAGGTTCAGAGTATTGGCATCCATCACCTCCAGCGCGCTTGGCGAGAGCGCTAAGAGCTGAGGCACCGCGTCGCCTACGTCCTCGAGAGACCGAAAATGGATGAGGGCGGTCGCGCTGGCCTTCGGCCGGGCCACCACGCGCAGCGTCGCTTCACTGATCACTCCGAGGGTGCCTTCACTGCCGACGAAGAGCTTCGGAAGATCGAATACTGCCTGGTCCAGCCCGTCCACCAGGCCGAACAGGTTGTATCCGCAACTGTTTTTGCTGACGGTCGGTCGTTTGGCGCGGATCAACTCGGCCTGTTTGCGAACCAGTTCCAACACCGTCCGGAGCGGCGGATGGGTCGCGAGCAGGTCATTGAGCGCTGGATCGCCGAGGCCATACGAACGGGCCTCCAGCCAGTCGGCGGATGACAGGCAGACTCTCAGCGCCTGCACATTGTCTTTGACCGACCCATACCGAAGCGTGTGAGGGCCAGACGAATTATTCGCCAGCATGCCGCCCAGCTTGCACATGTCGCCGCTGGAGGGGTCCGGACCGAACAAGAGACCATGACCAGCCAACCGCTTGTTCAACTCCGCAAACACGATCCCTGGCTGCACCCGGACCCACTGTTCGTCGCGATTCAGTTCCAGGATACGGTTGAGACGGGAGATGTCCAGGATGATCCCTGAGCCGATTGCGGAGCCGGTCAGGTTGGTGCCGGCTGCTCGTGGCGTCAGGGGAACCCCCGTCCGCACCGCATAGGTCACCACTGTTTGGATATCGGCTTCCGACTCGGCCAGCACCACTGCCTGGGGAACGATCTTATAGATACTGGCGTCCACCGCATAGGCGGTCAGGGTCGGAACGTCATCCAGCACCTTCTCCGACCCAAGTGCACGTCGCAAGTCCGTGGCAACGGCGCGTTTCTTCTCAGGCATGACAAGCGGCACGTGCGTGCTTCCCGATGGTGTGGGCACATGCCATTGTAGACGCAGACCGCACAAGAGGACAAGATCGGCACTCGTCCGCGGACGCTGGGCATTCGAGGGAATTGATAGTTGTTGCTCTTCGTACGATCCGCTAAGATCTGGGTGCCGTCACGGCGGGCTAGCGGGTATTGAGCATGGTAGCACTGCCAAAATTGTATGTCGCGAGGTTGCTTCCCGAGCCGGTGATGACCGTGATCCGAGAGCGGTTCTGTTTGACCGCCGCACCGCAGGTCGGTGCCCCGAATAGGACCGCCTTACGTGACGGCCTTCGCGAAGCCCAGGCTGCGATCTGTACCCTCACGGAAGGGATTGACGGGGATGTCCTGAAGGCCGCCCCACACCTCCGAGTCATTGCCAACTACGCGGTGGGATTCAACAACATTGCCGTGGACGAAGCCAAGGCCAAGGGCGTCGTCGTGACCAATACGCCGGACGTGCTCACCGAGGCGACGGCAGATTTGACCTGGGCCTTGTTATTGGCGACAGCCCGTCGGGTCCCGGAGGGAGACCGCTTGGTCCGATCCGGCGCCTGGACTGGGTGGGAGCCGACCCAGTTGCTCGGAGCGGACGTCTGTGGGAAGACACTGGGGATCATCGGGATGGGTCGCATCGGGAGAGCCGTTGCCCGGCGGGCTAAGGGGTTCGACATGCCAGTCCGGTACTACAACCGCACGACACTGGATCCTTCAACTCTGAATGACCAATGGCGGCCGACGTCGTGGCAAGAAGTGCTGGCAGGATCGGACTTCATCAGCCTTCATGTGCCGCTGACGGCCGAGACCCATCATCTCATCGGCAGTGCGGAGCTTCGGCTCATGCGGCCGACTGCCTATCTGATTAACACGACCCGCGGGCCAGTGGTGGACGAAGCGGCACTGGTGGCTGCAATCCAAGAAGGCCGACTGGCCGGCGCGGGGCTGGATGTGTATGAGCAGGAGCCTGCTCTTCATCCAGGGCTCAGAACGCTTCCACAGGTCGTCACGTTACCGCATTTAGGCTCGGCGACGCTGAACACGCGGATCCAGATGGGCATGATCTGCGTACAGAACATTCTGGCCGTGCTGGAGGGCCGTCCGGCTCCGAACCGGGTAGCCTGAGCGGTCCTGACCCAGCCAACCAGGCTTTCAGCGAACCAGTGTCAGTGGGGTGGGTTACGGAGCGAGTTTCAGGTCCTTGGCGACTTCGTGGATCAATTCCGCTTCAATCCGCTCGCGCTTTCGTAAAAACCCTTCGAGCAGAGCGTTGTCGCACAGGGTGTTGATCAGGCGAGGGATGCCGTGCGAATAGTGGGAGATGACGGGAAATGTGGAGGGCTTGAAGAGCGAATCATGAGAGCCGGCGACGCGCAAGCGGTGGTTGACGTAGGCCTCAGTGCCGGCCGAGTCCAGCGCGGTGAGCTGGTACCGCATCGCCACTCGTTGATGAAGGGCTGGGTCAAGGGCCAGGGCATGGTCCAGCTCGATGAGACCGAACAGGACGAACGTCACGACCTTCCCACCATTGATCTCAATGTTCAGTAAGCCCCGGAAGTCTTCCATCAGTTCCTGACTGCGGAGCATCTGGGCTTCATCAATGATTACCACCGCCTTCTTCCCCGATTCACGGACTTCCTCCAGCCGCTTGGCAAGCTGAATGAGCAGGTCTGTCTTGGTTTCCGCCGGCGTGGCAATCTCCATCTGCAGCGCCATCTTTCTGAGCATCCACTCGGAGGTGACGGCGGCATGGACCACCACCATCATCGCCGCTTCGTATTCCCCGGTTTCAAGCTCTTCCAGCAGCCTCGTCGCCAGGGTGGTCTTGCCGGTCCCGATATCTCCGACCACCACGGCCAACCCTTTCATGTTCTCGGTCGCAAATTTCAACCGAGCTAAGGCCTCGGCATGCTGCGGGGCTTTATAGAAGAATCGGCTGTCAACTGTGGCTGAGAAGGGATTTTCTTTCAGCCGAAAGAATTCGAGGAGGCTCATGGAAGACTAGAGGTACGAGATTCGACGCTTCTTACGATCCGGTTGATCTCCGGCAGCCTTCGGCTTACCGGGCGCTGCAGTCACCGGATCGTTCCCGCTCTGTCGTGGGTCGGTCGATGTCGGGCGCTCGAACTGGCCGGTGCTCTTCATCCATTCGATCCGCTGCGGCACATCCTGGAACGTCGGAATCGTCTCCAGAATCCGAAGCGCGTTGTCAAAGCGGCCTTCGGCTTCATACAGTATGCCGAGTTCGTATCGAGCCGTCACGGCCTTCTCCCCTTCACAGCGTGGATCCGCCAGCGCTTGCTCCAGGTACGAGATGGCCGCTCGGTTCACGCCCTGTTCCTTCAAACAGGCGGCCAGCATGATGTAGGCGTCAAGCGCACACTCAGTTCCCTTGGCCGCAAGGCTGAGCTCCTCAATGGCCTCCTCCAGGAGGCCCATGTCCTTGTAGGCGACGCCGAGTGTATAGTGAGTCTCATAGTCCTGTTCGCTCGGTTTCTGCCGCTCGTCAGGTTCCGCAGCCGTCTTTACGGTGGAGAGGGGCGCCCGTTCCTGCTCTTTCGGCGCGTCCGCCACAAAAGGCTCGGGGGCAGGGTGCGGTGGTACGATCTGTGCGGGCTTGCTTGGGCGTACCGGTGCCGGACGGGGCGTGACTTCTTGTGGTGCCTGAGTGGCTTGGGCGGATTCAAACAGGGAGGTAAATCGGCTCACCACGGGGCTCGTAGGGGCGAGCATCTTGATCTTAGCGTACAGCTCCGCCGGAAGGGTCGGCATGCCAGGCTCTGGATGCTCCAGGACCACCTCGAGAGCCTTCCCATACTGGATGGCTGCGGCCTCTCCGTCTCCCTTCTTTTCGTACATGTCGCCCCGTAATTCGAGCAGCGCCACGCAGGCCGGATCAACTTTCAGGTACTCGCCAATCAGCGACTCGGCGAGCGTATAGTCCTGGGCTCGCATGGCGGCTCCCGCCAAGAACCGGTATTCATTCAGAGCCACGGCCAGGTCCCCGCGTTTCAGATGCAGTTTGGCGAGGAGTTGACACACCTCCGGGTTCCCGGGCTCATGGCTCAACATTTGCGACAGAATCGCTTCCGCCCCCGCATACTGGCCGTCGTTTATTCGCCGGACCGCTTCGCCGAGCAGGTTCGGCGAGTCCTGGGCTTTCGACGCGGCTGACCCTCTTGCAGGCTCAGCGGGCGCGGGCCGTGGGCTGCCGGAGGGAGCCTCACTCAGCATGCGGATGAACTGTTCTGCTTCGGGATTCCCGGGATCGACTCGCAACACAGCCAGATAAGCGTCACGCGCTTCATCCAGGCGATGCTGGGCAGAACGTTCACGACCGAGCTGGAGATAGACTTGGATCGCTTCATCGTGCAAGTTCTGTTGGAGGCACAACTCAGCCACCCGCTGCCGCGCATCGAAGTTGGTCGGATCCTGGTTGGCGATGGTTCGATAGACTTCCAGCGCTTCTCGGGCCTTGCCTTCTCTGAGGTAGAACTTGCCGAGGGTCAGATAGTCCGCGACCGCGCTGCTCAGCAGGCCTCGCTCTGCGTTGAGATCGCCCAGATGCCGATAGATTTCGTACCGTTTCGGATCAACTTTGAGGACTTTCTTGTAGGCGGCGATGGCCTTCACCGGGGCCCCTTCAGCGCGGAACGCGGAAGCAGCCTGGAGATAGGCCGCGATTGCTTCGCTTGAGGCATTGCGCTTCAGGTGGAGATCGCCGATGGTGTTGTAAATGCTCCCGTCGGTGGGGGATTCCGCGGTCAGCTTCTTCCATTCGGCGATGGCCGCATCGAATTGTCCCCGCGAGGCGAAGAGCTGGGCATTCTGCAGGACAATGCGTCGATCCACTCCCAAGTGGGCAGCCTCCAAACTACGTAAAACCTAACAGTTTCAAGCAGTTTTGTCAAGGAAGCTGATCACAACAGCGGGAAAAGCACTATGAAGAATTGGGTGCGGTTTGAGAGGGAAAATTCTGTGGGAAGCGCAAAGGGCCTGCTGTCACGTGACAGCAGGCCCTTTGTGTGCGAACGAGCCTGCGCTGGCTGAGCGGGTCAGAGCGCAGGCGGCGAACCCACCTCGCCCTTCATGACATTAGCCGCCTGCGGCCCCTTGGCTCCCTGGACGATATCAAACTCGACGTTCTCCCCCTCTTTGAGAGTTTTGAACCCGTCTCCCTGAAGAGCAGAGTAGTGAACGAAGACATCTTCGCCGCTCTCGAGTCGAATGAATCCAAACCCTTTCCTGTCGTTAAACCACTTCACAGTACCCTTGCTTCTCACACAGGCCTCCTTTCCTGAACAGCCACTTGACCGGGTGTCTGGGCATATGGACCATTGAGTGAACAGAACCGAGCTGAAGAAAGACCGCAGATGGATTTGCCCCTGCGGTACTCAAGCGGGTAAGAGGACCCATCTTCATAGCCATTCATGGAAAATGCGGAGAGGCATTAACATAGGGTTCTTTGCCTTGTCAAGAAATTCTTTTGCTTGTCCGACCCGCTTGGTGTACAAGTTCTAGAAAGTCCGATATAGTGTGGCATCCCGCGCCGAACGGCCAATTGAGGAACTGTTGCGAAGGATCCTGGACCGGTACATCTTCACGGAGCTTCTTCCTCCCTTCTTGATCAGCCTCGGGGCGCTCTGTTTTATCCTGCTGACCAAAGAGTTACTTCGGCTGGTCGAACTCCTTGTCTTAAAAGGTGTCGGGTTTATAGCGGTCTTCAAGGTGTTTCTTCATTTACTGCCGTCCTTCTTGGTCTTGACCCTTCCCATTGCCGGCCTTATTGCCTCGATCACCGCTTTCAGCCGACTCTCCTATGATAAAGAGCTACTGGCCATGCGGGCAGCAGGGCTCAGCCTGCTCCGCTTGTCAAGGCCCGTGTTGGTGTTTTCCTGTCTGGTCTTTATTCTGACGTTATGGCTCAGCCAGTGGGGCCAGCCCTGGACCAGTATGAACCTGAAAAAGCTGGCACTTAGCCTCCTTCGAGACAAATTGATCCTTGTGCTCGACAAGGGCGTGTTCAACGAGCCGGTCCCCAAAATGGTGATTTACGTTTCGGATGGCCAGGGTGGAAGGCCCGCCAGGGGCATTTTCATTTCTGACGAGCGGAATCCCGAGTCGGCC
>JAHWYE010000221.1 GCA_020028195.1 Nitrospirota bacterium | reverse complement strand
TTACATCGGCCTGCTCCTGGCGGCCCAGGCGGGATACGACCCACGAGAAGCCGTGCGGGTCTGGGAACGGATGGAGCAGGTCTCCAAGGGGCAACCGGCAGAATTTCTCTCCACGCATCCGAGTCATGGGACCCGAATTAGCCAGCTCGAAGGCTGGATGAATGAGGCCCTCTCCTACTATAAACCCCAACCTGGAATCGCGGCTGACCTCCCCTCCGTGTCGGTTCGATAATCTTGGCAGACTTCCCGCACAGCCTTAGTGGAAGGCCACTATGTCTCGCTTGCTTCTGCGAAGATCGGTCCCGACTCGCTCTCATATCGAGCCGATGTTGGCCAGATGTCGGGCGGGCACGTCAGTGGCCGCTTTCATGGGTACACCGTCTTAACGGGTCAACAGGGGACGATCATCGAAAGGGTCTTCGCGAGCGAATGGCCCGAACACGGATTCAGCGTGGCACGAGACAGTTCCTGCGAGGAATACTAGGTGACGTTTTTACCTTTGCGAAAACAATTCTCTGAACGCGACAAATATGTTAGAAGAATTCTAGCTACCATCACCGCGGCCAGAATGCTGCCGACGGTCTAACAAGGAGGGCGCTTCCCTGACTTCACCCGTTATGATTAAGGTCCTGCTGATTGAAGACAACCCAGTTGACGCCCAACTGACGAAAGATATCCTCGTGGAGGAGAGTGCCGATCAGTTTTACCTCACCCATGTCGATCAGATGAGCGAGGCGATTCGGCGTTTAAGAAACGAACGCTTCGATGTCGTCCTCCTGGACTTGTCCCTGCCGGACGCTCACGGCTTGGAATCCTTGACCCAAATCCAGGTTACAACGCCCAGTGTGCCGATTGTGGTATTGAGCGGGCTGGACGACAAGGCCCTTGCGCTGCAGGCCGTGCAGAGTGGAGCGCAGGATTACCTGGTCAAGGGTCAAAGCAGCGGGGAACTGCTGGCACGGGCCATCCGCTATGCCATCGAGCGCAAGCGGGCGGAGGAGCGCCTGATCTATCTCGCCCAATATGATCACCTGACCGGCTTGGTCAACCGTACCCTCTTTCGTGATCGCCTGACTCAGGCGCTGGCACGGAGCAAGCGCAAGAAACAACCGGTCGGACTCATGCTCTTAGATTTGGATGGGTTCAAAGCAGTCAACGATACGTTGGGGCACGACATTGGAGATCAGCTCCTCAAGGCCGCGGCGGACCTGCTGAAAAGTTGTGTGCGGGAGGTAGATACCGTCGCTCGCATGGGAGGCGACGAATTCACCGTCTTACTGGAAGGGGCTTCTGGCGAACAAGATATTGCGAGGGTCGCGGAACGAATCCTTGAAACCATTGCTCAGCCCCTGGTCTTGGAAGGCCATACAGTCTCTGTCACCGCCAGTATCGGGATTACCGTGTATCCTCTCGACGACCATGGCATCGACGATCTCTTGAGGCACGCCGACACCGCCATGTACCGTGCTAAAGGACATGGAGGCAATCACTACAGGTTCGCCCTCGAAAGCCAAGTCCCCAGTCCACAGGGACGCCCCTCTCCATTGCCTCAAGGCTAGCCTGGTCTCTCCAGGACCTCCCGCACCTTTCGTGCCAGGTCCTCTGCCGTGAAGGGCTTATGGAGCACGACCGCGCCGGGGATCACCGCTCCCTCACACACGACCGTTTTCCCAGTCAGACCAGACACATAGAGGACCTTCAGGCTCGGGCGAAGCGCCATGACCCGGCTGGCCAGCTCCGGCCCGCTCATGTGCGGCATCACCACGTCTGTCACAAGTAAGTGAATTAGACCTGTCTCTCGTTCCACAAGGTCCAATGCCGCTGAGCCAGACGGTGCCTCGAGCACGCGGTAGCCATGCTCCTCGAGGAATTCTCTGGCAAGGGTGCGGACCTCTGGCTCATCCTCCACAAGCAGGATCGTTTCGGCTGTGACCCGCATGATGAGGCTCCGTTAGACGCTTCTCTGTAGCACTGCTCGCGCGGAGACGCAACAATCGCTAGCGACCGATCTCACCCAAGGGTTCATGGGTCACCATGAGCGCACCACGTGGGTTGGGCTCAAGCTTATTTGAAACAGCCAGTTGGTCTCGCGGTGGGGAGGTCTGACAGTCGGGAGTGGTCACAAGACCCCAATGCTGATTATCGTAGCAACTGTTGTCCAAGACCAGGGCTTCAGCATGATGGAACAGCAAGATGCCGCTCAGCATGTTTTCGCGGCAGATGTTGCGGACGAGATCGGGGTGCGTTTCGGGATCGCGGACGGCGATCCCGAAATGATGGTTCGCGTAACAGAGATTATGAGCGACGCGGGGGCGGGCCCCGGCGAACACGAAGATGCCGGACTCTCGATTGAGGCAGACCTCGTTGCCGATCAGGATGGGCCGACAGTTTGGGCCATACACGACCACTCCCGACAACAGGCCTTCGGTCGCCCGACATCCCGTGATCGTACAGATGGAATCCAAAATATTGATGGCCGAATTTTGGTCGCTGCCGACGTACCGGAAGGTCATTCCGGAGAGGTGTCCGCTCGGCACGCGCTGCAGGTAGAGCGGCCCACCGCGGCGGCTGAAGATCTGCACGTGATCCCGCCCGGCCCCGATGAGCAGAATCGGACGCTCAACCATGAAGATTTTATCCTCATAGACCCCCGGTTTGACAAAGACCTGATCATCAGGGCCAGCATCCTTGAGCGCAGCACTCGGTCTTGCGTAGGCACCAGGATCATTGGCATCCACGATGAGCGTCTTGCCTCCGGCTGGATTGGGAGGAGGTTCCTGCATCGCCGGCGCCTGAGAGTCCGGTTGCCCCTCCGGGGCGCCAGGTTGACCTCGACTCAGCTCTTCGGGAAGCTCAAGGGACACAGGGAGCGGTCCAGGATTCCTTGTTGGTGGGCTGATCCCCTCCAGCGCAGTCGCATTATTTCGGCCGCATCAGGAGATGTCAAGACAGGGTGGCGCGTGACGACGGTCTTGCCCAGGAGGCGTGTCCTCTGCTAAGCTCGCAGCGTGAAGAGAATCTATTGAGGGGGATGAGGAGGGACATGCCATGGGAGAAGTGAACGCCACGCCGGAAGCTGCCGCCAGAGTCATAGAAGACCTCACGGCCATGGAGGTCGATCCCGACAAAGGGGAACGTCTCTACAAAGCGGCTTTGATTCAATCGAACAAAGGCGTGGCCTATCGCATGCTGGCAAAGTCTCTCAAGACAGGAAAACTGGATCTGGTCCATTACGGGTGCGACCTTGACGAGAACGGGAACCCCGCCACGAAATGGAGGATTAGACGCATTCTGGAACAAGCCCCTGAACGATTTGACAAAGAGATTGAGGCCATCAAGAAAGCCGTCAAAGAGGACGGAGAAGAAGTCCAGGGTGCCTGGGTCCATGATTTGACCGGCATTCCGGACGTCGCAGGCCAAGGCAAGAGTCTGGAAGAGTGGTCTCGCAAAATGGCGGCTGAAATTCGAAAAAGGCCCTCCTAGCGTCGTCAGCTCCCCGTCTCAGGGGACCCACAGCCACGCAACGATTAGAAGGTCACGACATGGGGCTTACCAGCCTGAGCCGGATGACCAAGCCCACCTGTTGGAACAGCGCTGACAACCACATCAAGCCGGCGATAGGCCTCGCGAAGCGACGCCTCTACTGCTTCAGGGCGGTCGCCACGGGCCATGAGAAACCCAAGGTAGCGCGTCCCCTCCGGAAGCGGGACCAGTTCCTGGCCAGGCAGCGTCGTAATCGCCAGTTCCTCGATTCCCTGGACCGCCCGGGCCTGCGTCTGCCCCCGGACCTCGCGCAAAATCCCACCGTAGGGAATCGGCAGCATCATGACGCCGGCCGCGCGTTTTTCTCGCTCGAATGAAGGGATATCCATCCGAAGCGCATGACGCAGCAGCAACTCCTCCAGCGACATATCGGCAGC
>JAHWYE010000042.1 GCA_020028195.1 Nitrospirota bacterium | reverse complement strand
CGATATCGATGCCGCCGATGACGCGATACATCCAATCACCGATCGCACCAAAGGCGTAGTGATTGAAGGAGTTCATTCCAGCGTCTTGAAATCCTTTTCCTTACCCCCGTCATCTTTGGGCCGAGAGTGGTGGGTCTGCAGGCAAGACTCTACAAGCCTTCCATTCCCGCCTCCGCTCCAAACCGTATCACCAATTCGGAGTGACTCAACTGGTCGATACCCTTTCGGCGTCAAGATGGGCGTGCCTTCGATAACACATTGACTATCATCCCCCACCACCATCACGTTGTCGTGCGTCGCAGCCAACTTCCTGATCAGGTCCGCCTGGAGGCGGTTCGTGTCCTGATATTCATCAACCTGGATATAGCGGTAGTGTTGTGACACGGTCCGGCACACCGTCTCGTCCTCACTGAGGAGTTGGCGAAGCTTGACCAACAGGTCATCGTAATCCAGGAGCTGCCGCTGCCGTTTGACCGAGTCGTAAGCGCGTTTGAGCTTCGCCATGTCTTCCAGATGCTCCGAGAAATGCATGAACTCATTCAGCACCACGTCTTCCAGACTCTGAAGCGTGTTCTCGCATTTGCTGAAGATGTCTGCGAGTGTCCCTTTGCGTGGAAACCGCTTGTCCTTCTCGCTCAAGCCGAGCTGGGCACGTAAGAGGTTGATCAGGTCCTCGGCGTCGCCTCGGTCCAGGATCGTGAACCCCGGCTCAAGCCCGATTGGTCGCCCGTAGCGACGCAGCAGAAGGTTGGCAACCGAGTGAAAGGTTCCGCCGCACACGCGCTCGCTCCGGGCTCCGATCAGAAGTCCTGATCGCTTCAGCATTTCCTGCGCCGCCTTGCGCGTGAAGGTCAGCAGAAGGATCGACGCCGGATCAATCCCCCTGTCGATCAGATAGGCCACGCGGTATACCAACGTGCGGGTCTTTCCGCTGCCTGCGCCTGCAATCACAAGCGCCGGCCCGTCTGCAGCCGTCACGGCCGCCAATTGTTGTGGATTCAGCGCCTGTCCATAGTCCAGGGACAACTTCGGCGGACGAGCGTGCTCCTCCGTTCGCCTGAGCACATAAGGTTTCACGTCCCGATCCATCTCTGCACGACTCCCGCGCGTCAAGTCCGCACAAACTCGCCCATCATGCCGCTTACAGCGGACCGTTGCGCTGTATAACACAGCCCCCTTACCGTTGCAACGTCCGACTCTCGTCTCTTTCACCGAGCGGGTCGCTTGGTAGAGGACCAGGCCCTCCTCTTACCTTGCATCCACATACGTCTTGGCCCATCCGCCGGACTGCTGGCGGTGGCCGGAGAGTCTGTGACGATGGTGAAGCGCAGCGCTCCAGACGACGCGCTCAAGCTGAAGAAGAAGCAAGAATGGAGCATCTACCTTGAATTTCTAAAAGTGATGTTCAACCTGGCCGATCGACTCTCGGCGTTCCACCTACCGATTCAGGAGCAGCCGCTCTTCATGGACAGCCTCGAAGACGCAATCACCCATCAGCTTAAGGCTGTCCTGGAACCAGCACTCGGCCCTGACAGCGACGAGATGGAGCTGGTCATCACGATCGCCAATGCAACGGCTGAAAGCCGGCGCGACTATGAACGGTTCCGCTTCGTTGTGACCGACGAGGACAAAGTCAAGCAGGAGTTCTTTCGGCTGTTCGGGGAGAGAGTCGCGCAGATCTTGCACACGCCCGGAAACGGCGCAGTGGTCGCGGCAGCAACGCTGTGTGTCGGTGCCGTCATCCCGGCCATGAAGGCCCTGTTCGAACGGGTGCCCAGTCAAGGACCAGTCTCGTCAACCACAACGTCTCAGCTGAGCGGTCAACAGCCCGATAGAGCCACAGGCAACGAGATCAAATTGGTCAGCGTCATGTCAACGGTGGAGGGTGAACAGGTCGATACCCGCTGGGGCCTCCACCCCAGGTTCAGCCAGGACCTGAAACCCGAAGAAGCACGGGAACTCACGCGACTCATGAACCGCATCGCGCACATTCTGGGCGAGCGCTATGCAGCGGTCGCCTTCTCGGAAGACTGGGCAACGTGGCATCAGACCGGCCACGCGTGACGAAGGGCTAGAGGCGATGGGCTATAAGGACCAAGAAGTACCTCCTGTTTCCTATTGCCTCTCGCCCCTTGCCTATCACCTGTAACAAAGGAGGCAGGGTGAACGACTACCAATCTGGTTCCGGGTCCCTCGAGGCATTCCCAGGGGGCCTGAACCGTCTTCTGGAACTCGCGCACAATCTGTGGTGGAGTTGGCAGCCGGAGGCCCGCCGTCTGTTTGAAGTCATTGACCCGACTCTCTGGCGCCTCACTCACCACAACCCGGTTAAACTCCTCCACGACGAGAAGCCTGAACGACTGATCGCCCTCAGCCGCGATCCCGTCTTTGTCCGGCAGTACTCCGCTGTACTGAAGGCCTACGACCAATACATCGCGCCAAAGGACACCTGGTTCGCGAACCAGTACCCCACGCTCTCGACGTCCCGCATCGCGTACTTTTCGGCCGAGTTCGGACTTCACATCTCGATTCCGATTTACAGCGGCGGCCTGGGCATCCTGGCTGGCGACCATTGCAAGGAAGCGAGCGACCTGGGAATCCCTCTCGTGGGCATCGGGTTCATGTACCCACAGGGGTACTTTAGCCAGCGGATTACAGCCGAGGGCTGGCAGGAAGCAACCTACCAGCCGTACAACCGGTTAGAGTCTCCGATCCAGCAGGCCCTGATGCCATCGGGCGCTCCGTGCCAGATCACGGTCGAGATGGGGAATCGAACCGTCTCCGCCCTGATCTGGCAGGTTCGTGTGGGGCGGGTCTCGTTGTACCTGCTCGACACCGACATGCCGGACAACGCACCTGGCGACCGTGCCCTCTCCGCGAGACTGTATGGCGGAGACCAGGAACTCCGCCTCTGCCAGGAGATCCTGCTCGGAATCGGAGGTGTGCGGGCGCTCCGTGCCTTGGGGCTGGCTCCTGTAGTCTGGCACGCCAACGAAGGCCATTCCGCCTTCCTTACCCTCGAGCGGCTCCGAGAGTTGGTCCAATCCGGACTATCCCATGCGGAGGCGGCCGAGACCGTACGACACAGTACGGTCTTCACAACCCACACCCCGGTACCGGCCGGACACGACGTGTTTCCGACCCACCTCATGGAACAATATTTCAGCGGGTATTGGGAGCAGCTCGGCCTTACGCGTGAGGCATTCCTCGGCCTGGGAGAGCACCATGACTCTCACGGGAACGGATTCAATATGACCGCCCTGGCGATCCGGATGTCCACCCATCTGAATGGAGTCAGCCGCGAGCACGGCCGGGTGGCGCGCAAGATGTGGCAGACCCTGTGGCCGGGAGTCCCTGAAGACCTCGTGCCGATTCGAAGCGTCACCAACGGTATTCACGCGCCCACGTGGATCGCACCGGAGATGAACCAACTGTACGGCAAATATTTGGGTCCTGACTGGGCGAACCGGTCTGATGATCCGGCAGTCTGGCAACGGGTGATGGATATTCCAGATCGCGAGTTGTGGAAGGTCCGTCAGACGCAGAAGCGCAAACTGATGAGCTTCATCCGCGAGCGGGCCCGGGCTGGCTGGGTCCAAGGGCACCTCGAAGCCTCGCAGGTGTTAGCGAGAGGGACCCTGTTGGATCCTGAAGCCCTCACGATCGGCTTCGCGCGGCGATTTGCGACCTACAAACGCGCCACGCTCGTGTTCAGCGATCTTGAGCGGCTGAAACACCTGCTCCAGGACCGCTGGCGTCCCGTTCAGATCATATTTGCCGGCAAGGCGGGGGCCACATTGCGTTCCTGGAGGACTACGATATGCACGCGGCGAAGTTTTTGGTCCAAGGAGTGGACGTCTGGCTGAACACCCCGCGCCCCCCCATGGAAGCCAGCGGCACGAGCGGACAGAAGGCAGCCCTCAATGGGGCCCCGCACCTGAGCGTGTTGGATGGGTGGTGGCATGAGGGGTACGACGGAGCAAACGGCTGGGCAATCCAGCCATCGGTCGATGCGGATGATCCGCGCATGCAGGACGCGCGTGACGCCGAAGAGCTCTACCGAATTCTCGAGCAAGAGGTGATCCCGCTCTACTATCAGCGGGATATGGACGGGATCCCACGAGGCTGGATCCAGATCGTGAAGGACGCTATTCGCACAATCGTCCCGCGGTTCTGCGCAAGGCGCATGGTCAAGGAGTATATGGACCTGTTTTACGCGCCCGCCGCCTCAAAGGTCCCTTCCGCCTGGTAGCCGCCCGGCCTTGACAACCGCGAGCTGATTCACAAAGATGCCGGCTGTGGATGGACAACCTCCGGCGATCTTCGGAGTCCTGACCGCCGCATCGAGCTGTGCGCTTGTTTTCTCGCTGTGGAATCTACACTCACGAGCGGCTGAATTCCTCATACGCGACACTCGCACGTCCATCGAGCGCGAAGCCTCTACTGCCTTCAAGAACGCCCACTACGATCGAGTCGTCCACCTCCTAGAAACCGCTCCGCCCGGCCATGAGCCCTCCCGGGAAACGCTGAGAGTGAGCCTGCTCAGCTATCTGCGTCTGGGACGGCCGGAGGCGGCTTTGAACACCTACGCACGTCTGGTGCCCTCCGGACGACCCGACGATTCCCACTTACTCCGAGAACTGGCCTGGGGATTCATCACCGAGCGGATCCGTGATCCTGAGGAACATCTCCGCATCACAGCCTATACGGCCTTGGTAGAGCTCGCCGGTCCTGAGGCCATTCCCTTCCTGGAAGACGGCCTCCTCGATATGTCCATATTGGTCCGGGCACGGGCTGCGGAGGGTCTGGGACGAACTGGCCACCCAGCTTCGCTACCGGGGCTGCGGCGAGCGTTAGGAGATCAGGCGCTTGCCGTCCGGATCGCGGCTCTGAACGCACTGGCCGAGGTGGGAGGACCGGGAGTCCTGGATCTTGTCACACGAGTGGCTCGAGCTGAAGAGGGGGCAGCCCATGTCTTCGCGCTGGCCGCGATGGTGAGGCTCGGAAAACCCGGGGCACTGGATGACATCGTGAGTGCAGCCACTCTCCCGGACGCAGATGTCCGCATGGCGGCGCTCGGAGTTTTAGGGCGACTCAGGCGTCCAGCCGGCCTGTCAGTCCTCAGTCAATCAGTCTATGATCCGGACCCTTCCGTTCGCGCATTCGCGGCCGGCGGATTGGGAGAGTTCGGCAGCCCTGAAGGCGCCGCGCCGCTGACGCACGCACTGGAAGACGAGAGCGCACGGGTCCGCAGCGTCGCCGCCGCCAGCCTTGGACGGCTGAGGCTAGCGCACACCCGCCCCCTTCTTCGGCAGCTTGCGAAAGATCCGGTCGAACTCGTCCGCGCTGGAGCAGTCGAAGGATTGCTTCGGCTGGGCGACAACGAGGCTCTCCTGACGGCTGCAGACTTGGCTAAACATTCGGACCCATCCGTCCGGAGTGCCGTAGGCCAGGCGCTGGGGTTGGCCGGCAACAGGAAGGCGCTCTCAGTCTTGGAGCCCTTGCTCCAGGACCGGCAACCCCAACCCCGCTTGACCGCAGCGCGCGCACTAGGCAGAATCGGCGGACGGGAAGTCGTTCCACCTCTCAAAAAAGCGCTGCGGGATTCCGATCCGGCGGTCAGAATCGCGGCGGCGGGGAGTCTAGCTCAGGTGTTGTCCAAAACCAAGAGGTGAGGGTTCACAATGAAGAAGTTCATGGTCAAGTTCGTGGGCATATTGGTGGTGCTCGGAGCTGCCTTCGGCCTTGGGTACTTCGTCGGCCAGCTCCCGATCAGTGAAAAGAACAGCACCATCGACAACCTCAAGAGCCAAATGACTAATCTCTCACGCAACGTGGTGGATACCACGATGGGCATCCCGGCTAGTCTCCGGTCGCGCCAGGGACTCCTTGACGCCAAATCTCGATTGATCCAGGCAAAGTCAGACTTGTTGGACCGGAATTACGGAAACGCGTCGAAGGAACTAGCCACGGCGGCCGACTTGCTCGACCAGGCGGGCCAAGCGGAGCGCGACAGCGGGAGGACGGCGACATTGAAAGCGATGGCCGGCAAAGCAAGAGAAGTCAAACTAGAGCTCTCGATGGGGAAGACCGTGCCCCGAGCAAGGCTCGATGAGATCCAGAAGGAAGTGGATAGTTACCTGGGGCAGTAATGCGTGAGAGGAACAACGTTCATGCAGTGGGGGCTCCCTTCTTCCAGGCCGCCAGGATCCGTTCCACGCGCATCTTCACGACCAGGTCGGGGTCTTGGAGAAGCAGTTTGATCGCTTCGCGCCCCCGCTCATCATGGATCTTCTCTAGGGAGGCCGCAGCGGTCAGACGTGTAAACCAATCCTTATCTTTCAGCATGTCGATCAGGGCATCAACAGCCGCCGGGTCCTTGATCCTTCCGAGGGCGATCACGGCCTGCTTTCGAACATTCTCATCCTTATCCTTCAAGGCAGCGACAAGCTTTTCCACCGCCGGCTGCCCAAGCTCTGCAAGGGCCTCAGTGGCCAGCTCATTGAATTCGTCGTTCCGTAACTGTCCGATCAGCGGCTCCAGCACCCGCTCGTCCTTGATCTTGCCCAACGCGACAATCGCCGCCTTTCGAATATCCCAATCTCGCAAGAGCCTGACGACCGCTTCGACACATGAAGAGCCGATCATCCCAACCGCTTCGATGGCCGCTTCACGAACCTGCCAATCACCATCACGGAGAGCGCGAACAACCGGCTCGACGCAGCGCTCATCGCCCATCTCACCCAACGTGATCACCGCCTCGCGGCGTACGGCCCAATCCGGATCTTGCAGGAGATCAACCTGGATTTCGATCTCATCCTTGACACGCTCTTCTTCAAGGACCCCTTCCTCTGCAGCATCGGCGGGGGACCGCTCAGTCGCCGCGAGCTCGGACGCCACGGCGATGGTATTCGCGACTTGATCGGTGAGCGCATCTTCCTCTCCCGGAACAGTGGGAGAAGACAGCTCAGGAGTCTTGTTGTTCTCTTCGCTCATGCCCTAGTCCCTATCCGTAGGACTCACTCCGCCAGCTCTTCTGGTCAAACAAGCGCCGGCACTCAGTTAGGCGTCAGCGGCTGTCTCGGTCTTGGCGGGTACACCGGCCTTTTTCCCCAACGCCTGTCTCTTCCTGGCAGCCAGACGTCGTCGCTTCCGCTGAGCCCGTTTTAGACGCTTGTGAAGTGAACGGAGCGTCGCATCGGCTTCAGGATTGTCGGTCGCGGCGAGTTTTTCCCCGACCTTCTTCCTTAGTTTTGCCTCGTCAGCCTCACGAATCGCCTGCTTTGCCATTGTAGGAGAGTCCTCAAGAATCAGTCACTGAGACGCAATCACCGCATCGCCCAATAGCGTCCCAGTCTAGTAAAGAAACGTCATCACTGTCAACCAGTAGGGAGATAGGGTGGGGCAACTCCGGAGGGCTCTCAAACCAAAAGGGCAGCGACGGTGGTATAGACGTCGTGCTCGGCCGCCAGGATGTCGGCCACGCGACGAGCGCGCCGCTCACGCATGACATCTGTGGGGGGGAGGCGCAGACTGCGTACGCTACGCACCTCTTCAGGTTGCAGCCATCGAGCAATGGACTTGAACGCGCCAGAATCAACCGACTCGGGCTGGGATTCCAATTTCGTGAAGGATCGGGCCTGCATGATCACCTCAACAATGGCCGCGAGCCAGCCCGTCTTTTCGCGGCCTGCAACTTCCAATTGGACCGCCGCGACGCCGTCCTCCACCATGTCTAATTCCCTAGCAGCTGCGTGGGAGAGGTCAACGATGCGCCCCTTGACGTAGGGGCCACGATCGTTGATGCGTACCAGAATTTGCTTGCCATTCACCACATTGGTCACCTTCACGACCGTCCCCAGGGGAAGCGTTCGATGGGCACCGGTCAGAGCTTCCATGTCGTACACTTCCCCGCTGGCCGTGGCCAGCCCATGGAAATCAACTCCATACCACGAAGCAATTCCCCGTGCCTTGATTCCCAGATCCAGATCAGCCTGCCCTTTCGGTAGACTCGAACAGGCACCAAGTGCCAGGCCTAGGGCAACAAGGAGGAGCCCTATGCCTGAGTGTCGTCTTGTTGACTTAGTGGCTTCTATGCAGATCCTTCGCTCGTTCATCAGGCCTCCATGTGATCGGTTGATGGACAATGATGCCTTTCGCCATCGTCAATAACCTATGACCTAACGTCGAGCTGCAGCGTCGCTGGGCCTTACCATAAAGGACCGCTCCCCAATCGGCAATACCGAATGCGTAGGCTTACCCATACGATAGTATGGGTTTTACCAACCAGAGGGGATAAGCACGCGGAAGAACTACGTTGGCTAAAGCAGAATAAACTGAACGCTTATAACAAAACCGGTGGAAGAAGTCAAGCTGGGTTCCAGACCTGCCTGAAATTCGCGAGCGGGAGGCGAGAAGAGACGCCACGAATCCAGAGGCTTACGCATCTAGCAGGGGAGAGGCCACTCGTTCACGATCCCCCCAGTCGCAGCAGATTATTTTCAAACTTGGTGTTGGCCACAAGCTTTTCCAGGCTCGCAGTAAGAACCTCGTTCATGAGTCCCTGGGCATCCTCCGGGTCGAACCAAAAGACGCTTTCCGTGCCTGCACCATTGAGGGTCATACGGACCGAGCTTTTATCCGCTCTGTTCAAGGCCTGGACGACAATCTTGCTCTTGGACGAAATCTCCGTTTGCATGAACTTACTCTTGGCGTCCACAGAGAGATCTAGCAGCTTTCCCGAAAGCATAACGTCCGCGCTGCTTTCAGTGACCGAACCACCTGGCTTGACCAGTTCGGCACGCCAGCCCTTGCTTTTCAGATAGTCAGCCACTGCTTGAGCCGCCACTTCGCCAGGCTTGCCGCCCGGCACATTGAAATAGCTTTCGCCTCCCCAGAGGTGGGTACGGGTCCCGAGCCTCGACTTCTCGGCTCGCGAGTCTTCGAAGGCAGTGACGGCGATACTTGGGCCGCTGACTTCCATCGCCTTTGCAGGGGCCGCCGAATCACTGCCCTGAACATGTACAGGAATGACCTCCCCTTTACCGGCACAGCCGACCAGTATTATCAGTCCTAGCCCACTCGCAAGCAGGATAGCGCGTTGTTCCACAAATACCTCCTTATGCGTCTTGTCCGACAAATACATGGCTCAGGTCCGCGTGTAAAGCCAATCCGAGCTACGGCTGTACAAAGTGCGCGCGGCGATTCGACTGCCAGCAAGCTTCACTGTGGTCAAGGCAGAACGGCTTCTCCTTCCCGTAACTGGTGATCTGGATCCGCGATGACGGAACGCCGAGGTCCTGCAAGTACTGCTTGGCCGTCTGCGCCCGTCGTTCACCGAGGACAAGGTTGTACTCCACGGTTCCTCGTTCATCGCAATAGCCCTCGATCAGAAGCTTGCGGCTGTTCTCTGCCTTGAGCGAACGAGCATTGGCTTCAAGCACAGCCCGTGCGTCGCTCCTGATGACGAACTGGTCATAGTCAAAATACACATCCACCAGCGCGAGCGGTCCAGGGGCCGGCGGCGGGGCCGCAGGGGGGGGAGGAGGAAGTGGCGCTGGCTCAACCTTTGCTACCGCCTGAGGCGGCTCTGGCGGTGCCGGGGCAGGAGCCGGTGGTTCCACCTTTGCCTCCTCGACTTTCGGCGGTTGGCCAGGGACCAACGTTTGATCTTGTGCAGACGTGGACACCTTCCGGCCAGCGCACCCGACGAAAAGCCCCAGGACACAGAAACAGACGAACACTAGTGTTGTGCCATGTGTGACCTTCCTCAACATGTGTGAATCTCCTGCTTACCGGACGTGGATGGACCGAGCCACCAGCCCGTCCGCGCTCTTGAGATACGTCAGATCTACTGCCTCACCGATCTTGATATCGGCAAGCTTGACCGGCTTTTCCCCACGTGTGATGGTCGCTCCTTTCTCAATAGTGGCCCCCACGATCAGCTCATGCTTGCTCTGAGTCATGGCCTTGACCACAATGATCTGAGGATCCACTTTGAGATTGATGGCCACCACTTTTCCCTTTACCGTCAGAACCTTTCCCTCTGGCGCGGCGGTGGCAAACGGCACCAACACAACGGTCATTGCCACCACCAGGATCGAGCCGCTGAGAGTTTTCGCTGTGAGCATTCGCATCACCCCATCCCTACTGTCCCGTGAATATGCAACACCAGCAGGTGATCCACTATAAGGAACTTTCAAAAAGCAATCAAGATTAGAAATTGCCGTTTGTTTACTCCGTCGCGACCCTTGACTGGTTCAAGA
Organism: Nitrospirota bacterium; assembly: GCA_020028195.1. Taxonomy (GTDB): domain Bacteria; phylum Nitrospirota; class Nitrospiria; order Nitrospirales; family Nitrospiraceae; genus NS-7. The sequence continues at coordinate 2,991 of JAHWYE010000042.1, read as the reverse complement.
CGGACTCGGTAAGATCGAGCCCGGGCCCGCCGCCCCATGTCGAGGCAGCGGGCCCTGTTGTGAAAGGGACTGGATCTTACCGCTGGAAGTTCAGCTTCCCGATGATTGAAGTTCAGAACGTCACCAAACGATACGGGGATCTTACAGCCATCGAACGGGTCACCTTCTCGGTGAATAAGGGAGAGGTGCTGGCCTTCCTCGGCCCCAACGGCGCCGGCAAGACCACAACCATGCGGATCCTGACCTGCTTCATGCCGGCCACCGAGGGAGTTGCGCGGGTTGCTGGCTTTGATTGCTTTGAACAACCCCTTGAGGTCAAACGACGCATCGGCTATTTACCCGAGACTCCCCCGCTCTATCACGAGTTGACGGTCCGGGAATATTTGACCTTCGTGGGCCGCCTGAAAGGGCTGAGCGCAGAGAACCTCCGCAGCGGACTGGATCGGGTGGTGGAGCGATTGTCGCTGGGCGAGGTCCGTCACCGCTTGATCGGTAACCTGTCCAGAGGATTCCAGCAGCGGGTCGGACTCGCTCAGGCCCTGCTCCATAATCCGCCTGTGTTGATCCTGGATGAGCCAACCGTGGGGCTCGATCCGAAACAGATCATCGAGATTCGCGAGCTCATCAAAAGCTTGGCCGGATCACACACGGTCATTCTCAGCACACACATCCTGCCGGAGGCCACGGCCGTCTGCCAGCGGGTGGTCATTATCAATGCGGGTCGTATCGTAGCCATGGACCGGCCGGATCGGCTCTCCGCTAGGCTGCGTCGCTCCGAGAAGATCAGCGTGACGGTCAAGGCCCCTCCAGCCGGCCTCGCCGAGCGGTTTCGCGCGTTGCCCGGCGTGCAAAGCGTCTTCGAACCGACGGACACCGGCGCCTTTCTCCTGGAATGCGAACTTGGTCGGGATCTCCGAGATGAGATCGCCCGGTTCGTCGTAGGAAACGGTTGGGGGCTGCTCGAATTGAAGACAATCCCCATGACACTAGAAGATGTGTTTCTCCGTCTGACCCAGCACGAAGACATCACGGCCGGTGAGGGAGAGGAAGCCAGAACGCCAAGCAAGGAGCAGGCCCGCGCATGACTCCGGTGCAGGCGATCATCGCCAAGGAACTACGATCCTATTTTGTCTCGCCGATCGTCTATGCGGTGGGAGCGGTCTTCCTGCTAATTTTCGGTGTCCTCTCCTACGTCTTCGTCGTGAATGCAGGGAACCAGGCGGTGCGGCTGATGCAGGTCCAGGGCGCAGCGGCCCAGCTCAATCTGAACGATTTGGTGCTCCGGCCCACGTTTTCCTTCATGGCGATCTTCCTCATGCTGCTGCTCCCCATCCTCACGATGCGCACGTTTGCGGAAGAGCGAAAGCTTCGGACCGTTGAACTGCTGATGACCTCCCCGATCGGCATTAATGAGATCGTGGTCGCAAAGTTCTTGAGCGTCTATCTGATTTTCCTTGGTCTCTTGACCCTGACCGGTATCGCGCCCCTGATCCTATCCCTGTTCAGTAGTTTCGACTGGAATCCGGTCTTCACCGGATATCTGGCTCTGGCGCTCCTGGGCGCCATGTTCCTCGCAACCGGTGTATTGGCCTCCGCCCTGACCGAGAACCAAATCGTGGCGGCGTTTCTCAGTTTCGGCCTGCTGATCCTGGTCTGGTTGCTGGGCGGATTGGGAAACGTCCTTGGTGACACGTCGATCGGCAACACGATTGCCTATCTCTCGTTCATCGAGCATTTCGATCGCTTGACTCGCGGTCTCGTGGACACCAAAGACCTCGTCTACTATCTGTCCAGTATGGTGCTCATGCTCTTCCTCGCCCACCGTGTGGTGGAGTCGCAACGATGGAAATGAGAGGAGCGGCGGCACAGCCTGACCATCCCCGTGCTCCCGCAGCGCGCGGCCTCGGAAGGCCCTCGCTGGACGGCCGCAATGGGGCTGGCCCGACTGTCCGCCACGGGAGTGAATGCGGGTGAAGAAAGAAGGGGCAAGCTTGTGCAGGTGAAGGAAACATGATGAACCGGTTGGCTCCGACACTAGGCATCGTGGGGGCTGTACTGGGGGTGACCGGTCTGATCGTTTATAGCCTGGCCCCCGAGATGCTCTGGGTGATCACCCTGTGCGAGGGACTCGCGGTCATCTGCCTCATCGCATTTTTCGTGAACCATTTCGAGACCCTCAAGGCCTTCTCGATCCGGCGCTCCACGCGGCTGGGGTTGAACAGCATCCTGATGGTGCTGCTATTCGTCGGCATTCTCGTCATCCTCAACTTTCTTGCCGCCCGCCATTCCAAACGGTGGGACCTCTCCGAGACCCAGCACTTCACGCTGGCCCCTCAAACGCACCGAGTGCTTCGAGGTCTCAGCCGCGAGGTCAAGATTACGGTCTTTGCCCAGGATCGCGGTCAGGCCTTCACTACCTATCGGGACCTGCTCGACAGTTACCGGCAGGAGAGCGACAAGATTAAAGTGGAATATGTGGACCCTGAGCGACGACCGGGTGTGGCACGCCAGTACGGCATCATCCGTGCGGATACTGCCGTCCTTGAGAGCGGGCCTCAAACGACGCGCATCACCGCGCCATCAGAGGCTGAATTGACCGGCGCGCTGATCCGGGTCTCCAAAGACCGCAAAAAGCTGGTGCTGTTTCTGGAGGGGCATGGCGAACGGAGCCTGTCCGACCAAGAACGGGGTGGATTCTCGCTCGCCAAAGAGGCGCTGACCAAGCAGAACTACGAGGTGGACACGCTGGTCTTGCTGAAAGAAAGCGCGATCCCGGAAGGCATTTCGGTCCTGGTCCTGGCCGGCCCCAGACGCCCGGTCACCAGGGAAGAAAAGGACCGCATCAGCCGCTACGTGACCAACGGCGGCCGCCTGCTGGTCCTCCTGGACCCAGACTCGCAAGCTGACATAGAAGACCTCCTTCGTCAGTGGGGGGTCGAGGCCGGTCGCGGGGTGCTCGTGGACTTGCAGGACCGACTGGCGCAGGGCGAT
>JAHWYE010000220.1 GCA_020028195.1 Nitrospirota bacterium | reverse complement strand
ATTTTTATGGGGATAGCGTGGGGAATCTATCACCAGCAAGAGGCGGTTGAGCGATCATGGCTCCCTCTGGTTCTGGGAGCAGCTGCGGTTGTCGGAAACGTCCTTGCCTTCTGGCTGGTGCCCCGGGCCCTAACGCTCCGTGAACAGCGTGCATGGAGTAGACCCCTAGAAACCGCTTGGGCGGAACTCCTTCTCAAGAACGTGACTAGTCGAGATTTTTCCGTGGTGCTGTTGAGATTTTTCCGTGGTGCTGTTGATCTTTGCGCTCGCAGACAAGGTGGAATGGTTCCTCTGGGCCGCGGCGATCGGCGTAAATGTGTTTTGGATGATCATGGCCTGGGTGACCCGCCAGTCGGCGATTGTCCGTGCTTAGATTAGTCCTCCTCCTTCTTGGCCTCCTCACGCTGGTCGGTCTTCTCTGGTATATCGGTCCTGCTCGAATCCTCGATGCTGTTGCTGGGGTTGGGATTGCCGCCCTCCTCATCATCCTCCTGCCGTCGGTTCTTATGTATGTTCTGGAGGCGTTCGGATGGCGGCTCACGCTGGGTCGGCACGCCGATGCGGTCTCATTTGGGCGCCTGTTCGCGATCCGCGCCGCAGGCGAAGTCGTGAACATGACCACGCCGACCGCCTATGTGGGGGGAGAGCCGCTGAAAGCGTACCTGCTAAAGAAGCATGGCGTGCCGATGGTGGAAGGGTTCGCTTCCGTCGTCACCGCCAAGACTACCATGACTATCGCTCAGGTGGGGTTTATCTTACTCGGCATCGCGCTGGGGTTCTGGATTCTAGGCTCATCAGGATCGCCCGCTCACGCGGTGGTGGCGGCCTCGGTCAGCGTTGGACTGCTGCTGTTCGGGACGGTGATCTTCGTGGTAGTCCAACGCCGGGGGCTGTTCACGGGCCTGTTAGGAGTCTTGCGGCAATCTCGAATTCGGATTCACTTCCTTGAAGTCCGCGAGGAAAGGCTTCGGGATCTCGATCGCACGATCCTGGACTTCTATGCTCGAGATCAGCGTGCGTTCCTCCTCGCAACTGGTACTTTCTTTCTTGGCTGGTTAGCGGAGGCGTTGGAGGTCTATGTGATTCTCTATTACCTTGGTGGTCCGGCAGACCTGCTGTCAGCCATCTCTATCGGAGCCCTGTCCGTCTTCATCAAGGGCGGGACGTTCTTCATCCCGGGAAGCCTGGGTGCGCAGGATGGCGGGAATCTCTTGCTCCTGCTCGCCTTCGGCTATGGCGAGCTGACCGGCATCACCTTCGCCCTCTTGAGACGGGTACGCGAATTGGTCTGGATTGGAATAGGACTGCTGTGCCTCGCAGCAATAGGTGGTCGAGGCACGGAGTTGCCTATTCCGAATGGCAAGAAATAAGAACATAAATGGGCAACTTCCGTTTACAGGGTTTCACGAGCTTGTTAGGATACCTCGAATGGAACGCGTGATGAAGCTCTTTTGGCCACTCGTGGCGGTGCTGTGCGCTGTGGCGTTCGGCTTTGTCACGGGCGCCTTCAACCCAGGCGAGAAGGTCAATGGTCTGTGGCTGGTGGTCGCCGCCGCGTGTTTCTATGTGCTGGCATTTCGGTTTTACGGACGATTCTTGGCGTGCCGGGTGGTGGAACTGAACAACGAGCGCGTCACGCCTGCCCATCGGCTGTACGACGGCATCAACTTCTATCCAGCCAACAAGTACGTTCTGGCAGGTCATCACTTCGCGGCCATTGCAGGGGCCGGGCCCCTGCTGGGGCCGGTGCTCGCCGCGCAGTTCGGGTATCTCCCCGGATTCTTGTGGCTGGTGATCGGCGCCGTGCTGGCCGGGGCGGTTCAGGACTTCATTATTCTGGTGGCCTCGATTCGGCGGAACGGTCGATCATTGCCGGAGATCGCGCGGGATGAGGTCGGCGTGATCACCGGCATGGCGACGGCGGTAGCTGTGCTGTTCATCGTGGTGGTTGCCTTGGCCGGGTTAGGGCTGGCAGTCGTGAATGCCCTTTATAGGAACGCCTGGGGTACCTTCACGATTGCTATGACGATTCCCATCGCGTTCCTGATGGGGTTTTACCTGCAGAAGTTTCGTCCCGGACGGGTCGGAGAAGTCTCGGTACTGGGCGTCACGTTGCTGATTATTGCGGTGATGGCAGGACGGGCGGTGGCTCAGTCCGATTTCGCAGGATGGTTCTATTTCGAGAGACAGACGTTGGTGTGGTTGCTAGCAGGGTACGGTTTCGTGGCGTCAGTCCTTCCTGCCTGGATGCTCCTTGTCCCGCGAGACTACCTGTCGACCTTCATGAAGGTCGGCGTGGTTGCACTGCTGGCGATCGGAGTGATCGTGCTGGCTCCACCGATTGAGATGCCGGCCCTCACCCAGTTCATTCACGGTGGCGGCCCCATCATTCCCGGCACGATGTTCCCGTTTGTCTTCATCACCATTGCGTGCGGGGCGATCTCCGGGTTTCATTCCCTCGTCTCATCCGGCACCACCCCCAAGATGATTGAGCGCGAGTCCCATGCCATCGTGGGCTACGGTGCGATGTTGATGGAGAGCTTTGTGGGCGTGATGGCGCTGATCGCGGCAGGCGTACTGATTCCCGGCGACTACCTGGCGATCAATACCATCCTGTCATCGGACGCGCTCGGGGCGATGGGATTCTCTGTGGGGAGAATTCAGGAACTCTCTCGACTCGTCGAGGTGGACGTGTCAGGCAGGCCGGGTGGGGCTGTCTCTCTCGCGGTCGGGATGGCTTCCATCTTTGCCGGACTTCCGGGTATGGCCAACTTGATGGCCTATTGGTACCAGTTTGCGCTGCTGTTCGAGGCTCTGTTCATCCTCACGACCATTGATGCGGGCACGCGTGTCGCGCGCTATTTGGTCCAGGAAATGGGTGGACGCCTGTACCTTCCACTGCTGCGGATCAACTGGTGGCCGGGGGTGATCGCCAGCAGCGCCGCCGTGGTGGGCGCCTGGGGCTATCTGATCCACACAGGGAGTATCTCGACGATCTGGCCCATGTTTGGAGCAGCGAACCAGTTGTTGGGGACGCTGGCGCTCTGCGTAGGCACCACGGTTCTAATTAAAATGGGCAAGGCTCGGTACCTGTGGGTGACCGCGGTCCCAATGTTGTTCGTCGGCGCCATTACACTCACCGGTTCCTATGAACTGTTCTATTTGTTTGTGGGAAAAGCAGCAAGTGTTGGCGGACCTGGGCAAGCCCTCTCACTATATGTGGATGCCGCGCTGGTTGGTATCGTGGCGCTGCTGGCCGTCATCGTGCTGATGGACAGCGCCCGGTGGTGGTATGGGTATCTGGTGCAGGGGACGCCGTACACGACCAGTGAAGTCTTGGTTTATTCGGGAGAAGCGTCTGTGGCTGGGTCTCGCCCCATTGTGGGCGATGGTATCAACATTCCGCCCGGACGATGTTGTTAATAGAGTGGGGGGTGTCTCGTGGCTGATCTGAACTCGTTTGACGTGGTGTCGCAGGTGGATATGCAGGAAGTCAAGAATGCTGTGGAGCAGACGATGAAGGAGATCCGGCAGCGGTTCGACTTCAAGAACTCAAAGACGGACCTCACGCTGAAAGAGAAAGAAAGAGAGTTGAGCGTGCTGTCGGACGACGAATATAAGCTCAAGGCAGTGCTGGAAATCCTGAAAGCCAAATGCGTGAAGCGTAATGTCTCGCTGAAGGCCCTCACTTATGGCAAACTGGAGGAGGCGCTCGGCGGGACTGTGCGGCAAGTGATTGCCATCCAAAGCGGCATCCCTGATGAGAAAGCCAAGGTGATCGCCAAGGAGATTCGAGATGCGAAGTTCAAGGCGCAGGCGCAGATTCAAGGTGACCAACTCCGCGTGCAGAGCAGGAGCAGAGACGAGTTACAGGCCGTGATCGCGTTTCTCAGGCAGAAGGATTTCGGAATCGACCTGCAATTCGTGAACTATCGGTAACTGGCATCGACGCCACTACATTCCTCCACATGCTACCCCGCGGTTTGCTGCTCTCAATTGCCCTTCTGAGTCTCACCTTCTTCCTCGCTGGCTGTGGAGGCAGCGACGCCATAGTCGTCAATCCTGTATGTCGCGACAACCGATTACATCTTTAAGACACGGGATGGAGGGCAGACCTGGGAGAACCTTTCAAAGGGAATGACCCACTCGCGCGTGATTTCCATGGCGATTGATCCAGCATACCCCGCGACGGTCTATGCCGGAACGAAAGGCGATGCCGTCTTCAAGAGCTATGACGGGGGACAACGGTGGGTATCTCAGCGATCTGGGCTGGAAGGTGTCGTCATGACGTCTGTGGTCAACCAGTTTGTCTTTGACCCGCTCGACAGCAACCGGCTGTTTGTGGCCACTACACTAGGGATCTTCGAGTCGCAAAATGGCGGCGAGACGTGGCAGAAGCGGATGGACGGGATGAAAGAAGTGCTCATGGTTGTAACCCTGGCGCTCGACTCCACCAGGCCCACGATCCTTTATGCCGGCACCAGCGGAGGGGTGTACAAGACTATGAATCGGGCAGTGCGGTGGGAGAAGGCCAACAACGGTCTGGTACCGCCCGATATACTGCAGTCCTCACGCGCCCTAGGCGTGACGGTCATTCAGGTGGACCCTCATGTGCCTGATACGGTCTATGCGGCCACGCTGAACGGGCTCTACAGGTCCACCGATGGAGCGAAGTCCTGGACTCGCATCGCCCAGTCGCTGCCGGACCAGATGATTAGCGCCATGGTGCTCGACCGGGCGAAAGCCGGCGTGATTTGTATAGCGAGCCGAGAGGGAGTGCACAAGAGCGAAGACGGAGGAATAACCTGGATTCCCATCAACAAAGGCTTGGCGAGTCTGAATGTCCGCTCGCTTGCGCAGAGCCCGACCGATCCGAAGATGTTCTATGTGGGGACCAATGGAAGTGGGTTGTATCGAAGCCGGGACGAAGGCGACAGGTGGGAACCGATGCCGCCGGTGCGCTCTAGAATCTAGTCCGGTTACGGGCGACGGTTGGAGCTCGAATCGCCAATGTTGGGGCCAACCCGGTTGGGGGTTGTCGTAGAGCCTGTCGGGTTCTCCTTCTTTTCGACTTCAAACCCGAAGCTATAAGGCAGGGTCGTATCCTGAGTGTCGGGACCGATGCGGTTAGGGAGGGTGGTGTCCTGGATGTCCGTCCCCCTTCTGGGACGCAGGTCTTCCCGCACATCACTGTACGGCGATACCGTGTATCCGATGTCTGCGCCGAAGTTCTGGTTCAGCGTCGTGTCCTCGATGTCGCCACCGATCCTGACGGGCAGGTTACTGTCCTGGATCTCCATTCCGGTACGAGCTGCCTCCGGTGGTCGTTTCGAACGGAATTCCCTCGCAATGGCTTCCTTTTCTTCCGCTATCCTTGCACGTTCCTTCCCTGCGGCCTCGTAGCCCAG
>JAHWYE010000219.1 GCA_020028195.1 Nitrospirota bacterium | reverse complement strand
TCATGGACTCCCTGTATGCGGCCATGGCGCGCTGCTGCTTCTGAAGCAGCACGTCCTGCAAGATCCTTTCGTTGGCTGAGGGACCGGCCGTGGACCCAGCTGGAGCCAGCCGAGCCATGAGGGCTTGGGCCTCCACGATCTCAGCCGGTGTGAGCGCCACCGCATCGCGAACGACCGTTCGGGCTTTATCACCTAACAGTTCATTGGCATGGAGCGACTCAAAGAGCGACGGGGTCAGGCGATTAGAGGCCAGCACGCGACGATACAGCTCGGGGTCAAACTTGCCGTTCCGATGAAAGTCTTCGCGCCGCACAATGTCGTCGCGCAGTTCGTCGGCGGTGACGGTCAGGCCCATGTCCTTCGCCGCGAGTATCCAGAGTTTGTTCTCGATCAGTCCATCAACAACAAACTGCTTCAACGCCTCTTCCTTGAAGTCCCCTGGAACCTTTTCTTTGTAGAATCGGTAGGTGTTCTCGTAGGCGCGCCGAAACTCCTCGCGGGTGATCTTCAGGTTCCCGACCGAGGCCACGGCGTCGCCTTGCTGGTCCCCGAACCCCCACCAGCCCATCGTAATGACAAACGCGACAGCCAGGATCCCCATCATGGATTTCAACAGCCAGGGGTACTTCTGCGCGCCTTCCCGCATCAGTTTAAGCATGCCGCTTCTCCGTTGCTCAGCGAGAGCGAAGGATTGTACCTGGCGTTGGTCCCTGAAGGCAAGGATTCGGGCCACGGCGAGCGCTGGGCGGGTTGGTTGGAGCACATCGCTCATAAGTTTGTGATATGGCGACAAATTTGCTATACTCGGCCAGTAATTGTGAGGAAAGCGCTTGGCGGAGGAGGGTTGGGGAGTAAGCCCTTTGGGCGAAGGGGTCTATCCCAAAGCGCATGTACTCAATCGGTTTCTCTCGAAGTTTGTGGACCTCCTCATCGTCGCTGCTGTTGGGATGGTGGCCCCCCCGGTCGGATTGTTAACGGGGCTGGCCTATGTGCTGATCGCCGACGGGTTTTCCGGGGGGCAAAGCCTCGGCAAGCGGCTGATTGGTTTGCAGACCGTGGTCCCTCGCACACAGGCAGTCGCCGGATTCAAGGAGTCCATCATCAGGAACCTGCCCCTCGCCGCGGCCTATCTTGTGTTTGCGGTTCCCTATCTGGGGTGGGCGGTGGCTACCGCGATGGCGGGATTCGAAGCCCTCTTGATCATCGGAAACGATCGGGGGCTCCGGCTGGGAGATGAAATTGCGCATACGCAGGTCTTGGATGCCGGCCGACTCGACCTGCGCGACTGACCGGGTTCGGCTGTGTTCGGCGGGACTGTGTGGCCCGCTTCTCGTGTTGTGAGGAAGGGAGAGGAACGGTGGGGCTTGCAGCGGATGTCTTAGGATGGTTCTCGACCGACCTGGCGATCGACCTGGGGACCGCGACCACCTTGGTCTATGTTCGCGGGAAAGGCATCGTGCTGAACGAGCCCTCTGTCGTCGCGGTCGAAAAGAAAACGGAAAAAGTTCGAGCCGTCGGGATGGAAGCCAAGAAAATGCTGGGGCGCACTCCAGGTCATATTGCGGCGATCCGTCCGATGAAAGAGGGAGTCATCGCGGATTTCGAGATGGCCGAAAAGATGCTGCGGTATTTTATCACAAAAGCCCACAACCGGAGCGCGTTCGTGAGACCGCGCATCATTATCGGGGTGCCGTCGCGCATCACGCAGGTGGAACAGCGCGCTGTGAAAGATTCGGCTGATCTGGCAGGGGCCCGCGAGGTCTATCTCATCGAAGAGCCCGTTGCGGCGGCCATCGGGGCCGGGCTCCCGATCACGGAGCCGTCCGGCAATATGGTCGTGGATATCGGCGGAGGCACGACTGATATCGCGGTCATCTCGCTCGGGGGGATCGTCTACAGCGAGTCTGTCAAGGTGGCGGGAGACCGTATGGACGAAGCGATCATGAATTACGTGAAAAAGAAATACAATCTCCTGATCGGAGAACACATGGCCGAACGCGTCAAGGTCGAGATCGGGTCGGCCTATCCGTTCGAGGAGAGGAAAACGATGATGATCAAAGGGCGGGATCTGATCTCTGGGATTCCCAGGACGCTGGTGCTCGACGATGCCGAGGTTCGGGAAGCTCTTCAGGAGCCCATCGGCACGATCGTGAATGCAATCAAAGTGGCTTTGGAGAACACCCCTCCAGAGTTGGCTGGCGATATCATCGACCGCGGCATTGTGCTGACCGGTGGAGGGTCCCTGTTGAAAGGCATGGATACGCGGTTTCGAGAGGAAACCAATCTGCCAATCATCACGGTGGATGACCCCTTGACCTCGGTGGTGCTGGGGGTCGGTAAGCTCCTTGACGAGCTGGACCTCCTGAGCAAGGTCTCGGTGATGTCTCGGGCCAGAACAGCCCGCTAAGGCTTCCATCCCCTGTGCGGATGGCCATGTCTCGTTCGACATCCGGAACAAGGCGGGTGACGCTGGTCCTGGTGGCCCTCCTGCTCTCGGCTCTCCTCGTGTTCCCCACACAGAGCCAGGGACTGCTGCGACACATCGGGGTGCCGCTCGCGCCCATCGTGACCCTTCCCATCGAGGCCCTTGCCGCATTGGACCGCAGCCTCCGGGATGTTTGGGAAGGGTATGTCGCGTTGCATGGGGTTCACGAAGAGAATCTACGACTGCGTCGTGAGGTCGAGCTGTTGCGCGATCAAAATAGCCGGCTTCGGGAGGCCACATCGGCCAGCCAGCGCCTGACGGCTTTGCTTGAGTTTAAAGGGCGTGCTGCGTCGAAGACCATCGCGGCGCAAGTGATTGGCCGTGATGCGACCAACTGGTATCGCGCGGTGATGGTGAATAAGGGCGAAGGGGACGGGGTTCGTGTCGAAATGGGCGTCATCACGCCGGCCGGAGTGGTGGGGCGCGTGGTAAAAACCAGCGCGTCTGCTTCGATGGTGTTGCTTGTCACTGATCCCAATAATGCGATCACAGGGCTGATTCAACGCACCAGAGATGAAGGCATCGTCGAGGGAACAGCCCGGGGCCTCGCGCGGATGAAATATATTCCACTCCTGTCTACCGTTCGAGCGGGGGACCGAGTCATCACCTCGGGTCTCACCGGGGGGTTCCCGAGGGGACTGCCCATCGGGGTAATCACGAGTATCGACAAGACAGAGGGTGATCTGTTCCAGTCTGGCGAAATTGTTCCGGACACTGATTTGACCAGGCTGGAAGAGGTGTTGATCATCACCGCACCTCGAGGGGAGGCCGAATCGGACGCGGATGCCCTCTCGGCCCAACCGCCCCAGCAGAGGAAGCCGTGAAGCAGGCGCTGTATCTGCTCCTGGTGTTCGGGCTGGTGCCGATCCAAACGACCGTTCTTACTTACGCCGGCCTTGGCGGCGTACGGCCTGATCTGTGCCTGGTCGCAGCGATCCTCGTGGGATTCTTCGCCGGCGAGCTTGACGGGCTCCTGTTGGGATTGGTCTTGGGCTTCGTGCAGGATCTCTTCTCAGCGGGAGAGCTCGGGCTCAACCTCGTGGCCAAAGGGTCTGCTGGGTTCCTTGCAGGAATGGCGGGCAGGTATGTGACGAACACCACACCGATCACAGTGCTCACCACCGTGTTTGGACTGTCGTTGTTGTCCGGAACGGTTTTCCTGCTCACTGTGGGAGCGGGAGGACTGGCGGGCGTCTCTTTTGCCATTTGGTCGGTGCTACTGCCCCAGGCGTTGTGGGATGCAACCTTGGGTGGGGCGGGGTATTGGCTGGTGGCGAGGTATATCCGCAGGGAGCAAGCGATTCTGGAAGGGCCCACCGGTTGGGATCGATGATGCCTTGTGCGGGGTGTTGCGGGGGCCCTCGTCACAGTAGCGAGAAGTCGTGTCCTGATGAGTGAACGTGACATTCCAGGCGATGAGTTGCGTGAGCTGCAACGGCGTCTGACCATCCTGAAGATCGGGTTGTTGCTGGTGGT
>JAHWYE010000218.1 GCA_020028195.1 Nitrospirota bacterium | reverse complement strand
ACCGGTCTGAAAAAACTGCTTGACTAGGTGATGGACTTTAAGATATTAATAATCGTTCTCATTTTCATTTAATGACGATGGCAGGAGCTCTAATTGCGCGTGGTGTTGACCAAGTCTCGATGCACGGTGCCGGGATGAAATCCCTCGCCTCTACTGCGGACTTAGGCAGCGAAGCACGCTGCGAGTGCGGTCAATTGGTCGCCAAGCTACTCCCGGACGGAGTCGAACTGAAGTGCAAGCGCTGCAAGCGGATCGTGCTGATCCCGTTCGCCACGATGGAGGACGGAGCCGGAGTCTTGCCGAACCCACACCCATGAAAGGAAAGGCGGTGCTCAACTGACATAACTACGGTTCATACAACTTCCAACCACAAGGCCAGAGACCTCAGAGTCCCGAGTCAAGACCAACTACCTAGAGAAGTAAGGAGGGGTCGCGATGAGGACGATGGTCATCCTAGGGGCTCTGATGATATGCACGCTGGTATCCTGGCCGGCCATGGCGGAAGACAAAGCTTTGGAGGAACGAATCAAGAAATTGGAACAGCAGCTTCAGGATTTCCAAGAGCACGAGAAGCAGGAAAGGGAGAAGATGGCCGTCCCGCCGGCTGGGCAATACCCCACACCAACCGGTCCCATCACCGAGATCAAAGTCGAACGAAAGGGAGAGGAAAAGGTGCCCTTGGGGTTTAGTTCAACCGGGTCCGGTAAGTTGATTTACGCCAAGCCGTTCTTGGCGGCGCCCAAGGCGACGATCGGCGGCTATACGGATATCAAGTTCGGCGTCCTGACAGGACCAACCCTGGATAATCTCAGCCGCAACACGTTCAATCAGGAGCGAATGGTCCCCTTTATTTACGCCGACATCACCGATCGGGTGAAGTTCGCGGTGGAAATTGAGTTTGAGCGTGGAGGCACCAACTCTCCAGGCCCGACTATTACTGGGACGGGTAATACCGCTTCGGGTTCTATGCAGCTTGAGTTTGCCCAACTCGACTACCTCATCACAGAACCCATCAACTTGCGTGGAGGCATTATTCTCATGCCGGTCGGGAAGTTCAACCTCCTGCATGACTCGCCCCTGAACGACCTGCCTGATCGTCCAATGGTTGACCGACTGGTTATTCCGACCACCTGGTTTGAAGCCGGGGCGGGACTCTACGGCACTTTCTATCCAAGCGCCCTCTCCAAGATGGACTACGAACTCTACGCCGTCAACGGAATGGGGGGGAATCCCAACGGTGGAACAATCACCGATGTCAACGGACTTCGAAACGCACGGGGGACTGTGTCACGGGACAACAATGACGGCAAGGGAGTCGTCGGCCGAGTTGCCTATAGCCCTATGCTGGGGGTCGAGGTCGCAGGATCCTCCTACTATGGGCAGTACAGCAACAAGAACGGAGCCGGCGTCAACAACCAGAATAACAATATCGGCATCTATGCCGTTGACTGGACCCTTCAGCGAGGACCTTGGGAACTCATTGGCGAAGCGGCTTGGTCACGGATTACTGGGAACCAGGGAACCACTCTTACGACACAAGGCCCTGACGGGATGTTTGGCTATTACATCCAGGCCAACTATCACTTCATGCCTGAGTTTCTGAAGAAGCTGGCTCCAACTCACTTCACGGAGGCCTCGACATTTACCGCCACGGTGCGTTGGGAGACAGTGGATACCGACACTGGCGGGAAGACCAGGTTGGCGAACGGCACTCCCAGCGACCAACGAGACCTTGAACGGCTGACATTCGGCTTGAACTTCAGGCCGATCGAAGACACGGTCCTCAAGCTCAGCTACATGATCAACACGCAGAAAAGCACGGCGATCACGAACTTTGTCAACAACCCCGGCAATAGCCTCACGACGAGGATTGACGGTGACGGGTTTATAGCGATGTTGGCGACATACTTCTGATGGTCCTCCCTTTCCTGCGTTGGCCCTGTGGGAGGAGGCCACACAAACGCGAAGGGTTCACATGTCCTTGAGCCGAAAGATTCTTGGTGTCTTGATCTGCTGCGCTTCTGTGGGATGCGCATCGTTGTCCGGTGTTCAAGAGCGCTATGTCGTGTGCTCCTACGACCACGCCTGGGAAGCCTCGCTGGACGCCGTCAAAGACCGCGCGGTGACTGTAAAGGACAAAGACAAGGGCCTGATCCAGACAGCTTGGCTTGAGATTCCAATGCCAGGACGAAAATATGGCGCGTTTCAGCGGGACTTGGGAGACCAAAGCAAAGATCGGTCCCGTGTGGTTGTGATGCTCGCACGCATGAACGATGTCACCAGGGTCAGCTTTATCGAGGAACGTGAGCGGTGGGCCTTTCGCGGAGGCTCGCGGTTATTCGGCTGGGCGCCCACTGAACCTTCGGAGGACGTCATGACCGAGGTCCGGAACCGACTCGATGCGAGACTGAAGGAGCGGGGATGCTCAACCACCTAAGGTTGACCGTTGCCGTTGCCATCACTCTGGGCCTCTCGGGTCTCGGTCCCTCCAGTGCCTGGGCCGAGCGGATCTGGGATAGCGAGCTTCGGCGCTATCTCACTGAAGACGAAATGAACCATGCCGAGGTGTTTATGACCGAAGAGGAGGCAGTCAAGATCATGCTGCCGAAGTCTCAGCACATTCGGAAGGAGATACTGCGACTGAGTCAGGAGAGGAAGGAGTTGGTGGAGCAGCGGATCGGATGGAAATTTCCTGAGGATTCCTTCGAAGTTTATATCGGAGAAACCGGCGACAAAGTGGACGGCTATGCCATGATCCACAACACCATCGGCAAACACAAGCACATGACCTACATGGTCGGTGTGGATGCCAAGGGCCGATGCTCAAACGTCGAACTGCTCGTCTTTCGAGAGGCCAAAGGCAGCGAGGTCGGGAGAAAACGGTTCAACTCCCAATACGAGGGCAGGACCGTGTTTGATCCTATCCGTATCAACAAGGACATCATTAATATCAGCGGAGCCACCATGTCGGTGCGTTCCATCAGCGCCGGCGTCAAGCGAGTCCTCGTCCTCATTGACGAGTTTTACCTCAAACCCCTCGGGCTGGGAAGTGATACAGTGCCAACCAGGCAGGCTGAAAAAGGATTCTTCGATTTTCTGTTGAACAACTGAACGCCGGACAGGAGCGAATGCGCAACTTCAATACGCGGTTTCGTCTGCGTGACACTGACCGTCACATACGATTTGTCTATACGCTTTTTCTTCTTCTGATGCTGGTCGGTTTCGGCTTTTCTTTCTTTTGGGCTCACAGCATGACCGGGCTTTCGCCCCAGGGGATAGCCAATCACTACCGAGGGTCAGATGCGACATTCGGTGAGCCCATGTCGTTTCGAGAACTAGCGGAAATCACTCATTTCCATCTCTTTACCATGCCGGTCGTGTTCATGATCTTGGTGCATGTGCTGTATCTGACCATGGCCAGCAACAGGCTCAAAGTCCTTATGACATGGATGGGCTTTGGCGGTGTGATTCTTGATCTCATCTCTCCCTGGTTGATCCGCTACGTCTCGCCGATGTTTGTGCTGAGCATGCTTGGGGGTGACATCCTGATGACGGTCAGTTTCCTCGTCATGATGGCGATTCCCCTATATGAGATGTGGGTGGTGAAGCAACCGCTCATGGCCAGGGAAGCCACCGAATGACCTGACCTTAGGCGCTCGAGACTAACTCATAAGGCCCGAGACCTCAGTCCAGAGCCCGAGGCTGCAGCAGCGGTCTTGGGCTTTTTTGTTTTTTCCGGAGCTGCACCAACGGAGGGAGGCGGATGGCAGGCACAAGTTGCCCATCAGGGTTGAGGGACTGGATGGATCCCGAGGCTCCATCTTGCCTGGCTACCGGAAAATCCCCGACGGTCCGCTCCGACAGAGAGTTCACATCGGAAGTGTCAATGCTTCTCGCGCTCTTGATGAGGATGGCGATTCAACTGCCACATGTGCCCGGTCACGGGCATCGGACCGCCTCCTACGCTCTCC
>JAHWYE010000217.1 GCA_020028195.1 Nitrospirota bacterium | reverse complement strand
TACCTGAAGGGAAGGATTGAACAGACCGGCAATAGGCTATCATGGAGCGAGACGAAATTCTTTCAAAGATCCGTGAAAGGATCGTGGCCTTCGCCGCATCTCGATTATCGAGAGAGGTGGCGGAGGACCTCGCGCAGGAGGTACTCCTCATCCTCCACGAAAAGTACAGCGACGTCACGGACCTGACCGAGCTTCTCCCCCTCTCGTTTCAGGTGCTCCGGTTCAAGATGCTGGACTTCCATCGCAAATCGTTGCGTCGCGGAGAGTATAATCAAGTACCGATCGAGGACCTGCCCCTGCAGGACCGGGGGGACGATCCGGAAACCGACATCGCGCGCAAACAAATGGTCGAACGGTTGATCGAGGCCATGAACAAGCTCACCCCGCGCTGCCGTGACCTCTTTCGCTGGAAGTTGCAGGGGAAAACCTTTGTGGAAATCCAATCCCTGATGGGGCAAAGTTCAATCAACACGATTTACACCTGGGACTTTCGCTGCCGTAAGCAGCTCCTGGACTTGTTAGGTGGAACCTGGGAAAACCGTTGATGCCTGAAAGTGATCTCGAAAGACTCCTCGGCGGCTACGCGACAGGTACGTTAACAGAAGAAGAACGTCGCGCCCTCTTCGAGGCAGCCTTATACGACCAACGGCTCTTTGAAGCCTTGGCCCGCGAGCAGGTGCTGAAGGGGTTGCTGGACGATCCGCGCAACCGCCGCCGCATCTTGGAATCCTTGGAGCGAGCGAGCCCCTCGTCAGCGCAGTCCTGGATTATCCGTGGTCTGGATTGGCTCCGACGTCCTGCCAATTTGGCGCTCTCAGGCAGTCTCGCGTCAGCCCTGGTGGCGGTCATCGCCTTGACTCACCTGCTTCTCCAGGTCGGACCAAAATCAACCGAGCCACTGCTGACGGCTGATGCAGGACGCAGCGCCCCCTCCGGAAAGGCGCGCCCATTCGCACCAGCGAAACAAGCCTCCCCAAAGGCGAAGTCCTCGTCAGCCCAGTCTGCGGGTGGGCGACCGGTGGAAACGAAAGTTGCGCCATCCACAGAGCCTGTCATGCCAGCCACAGGGCGCACGAGTCAACATGCTGTTGAGACGACCCAGAAGACTTCATCTGACACACGGATGGCCAAGGCAGATAAGGTGCCCCATCTCCCAGCTCGGGAATCGATGCCCGAGCCAGATCTAAAATCCTCAGCACTGAAGTCTGCTCCTCGGCCACAGGAACCGGTGGTGCCGTCTCCTCCGAAGGAAGCGAAGCAAGGTCTCGCAGCCGCACCGCCACCGGCTAGTCCGGAGAAACCGTTTGCCGAGTCGAAGGAAGAAGTAGTTCCGATCCAGCCAGGGCTGCTTCCATCCTTAGAACGGGAGAAGGACGCAGGACGCGCAGGACAACAACAGCCGAAGGCGCGTGCACTCTTTTACGCGCAAGCGGAACCGGCCAGAGCAGACCGTGGCAAGGCGACGGAAGAGCAGCAGGAGCAACCGATGGTCGCCCAAGCCCCAAAGGTAGAGGCAGAAGGGACTGCTCAACGATTCGGAGTGTTAGGCAAGATCCAGGCCTCCCCCCAAGTGAGGAACCAGCCGATCGGACTTCGGTACAGTATCCTCAAGCAGGGAAAAGAGGGAGTCGAAACCGAAGTCGCTCCTACTGAGAAGTTCGAGGCTAGCGCGACGCTCAAGTTGACGGTCGAGGTCAATGCGCCAGGGTTTCTCTATATCCTGAGACGTGGTCCTTCCAGGATCTGGACAGTCTTATACCCTAGCCCGGAGCAGAAAGAATCTCCGGCTGGACCGGACTCCCGAGTGGAGAGCCGAACGCGTCTGGAGTTCCCGCTCACCGGTGCCGTGTCCGCCAAGGACCAGCCCGTCCGCACAGACGCGTTCATCCTCTATTCGCGCCAGAGCCAGCCGGACCTGAACAGCATCATCGCCCTCATCACCGGAGACCCCAGTCAGGGCGGCTCACGCGCGGCGCTCATTGACGCCTACATCCAGCGCGCGCGGCGCAATGCCGAATTGCAGCACTTTCTCATTCAGACGATGGACAGCACCAAAAAGGGCGCACCCAAGGAGCGAGCAGTCTATGTGGTGGACCCTTCGCCCGATCCGAGCTCTCCCCTGTTCGTGGAAATCACCGTGTCCCAACAGTAGCCAGCGCCGCAAGCCTTTCCTCCTCATCCCAGATAACTCCGCGCTTTCTCTCCAGATAAATTTTCCCATTTGCCGCTGAAAGGATTCCTCCCCTGACGGCATTCCATGGTCAGGAGCCTGACGGAGAATCCCTTCGTGACGAGGCAAAGGAGACATGGCTAGATGCCAGGCCGCAGGTTCGAAAAAACCAAAGGCGTATTCTCTGAAATACGTTGAGGATTTTTTCGAGCCGAGAACGCCGCAGATGGCCACGGATTATTTGCCGCAGTAGAAAGGCGATTCTCCCGTCAGGCTCCTTAGACGGTATGGAACCGCCCATCACCAGGAGGAAGACCCATGCAGCGGACAATTCTGCTTTTGCCTGTTTCGCGCCCGTTCGCGGTCGTCGCAGCTTTCCTTGCGGCGCTTGTTTCGGCTTGGCCGGCTGTCATTCTAGCCAGCAGGATCAAACCTGTTCCGGCCCAAGCCTCTGTTCACCATGAACCCCAGGGCTGCCTCATCAGCCTCGATCCCGAAGGAAAGCCGAGCCAGCTTTTTCCGCTCAAGCACACGGACGTGAAGATCGAGGTGAGCGGCTTTCTGGCGCGCACACACGTCACTCAACTGTTTGAGAACCCATACAAGGAGAAGATCGAAGCGGTCTATACCTTTCCTTTGCCCCAGCGGGCCGCCGTGGATGACATGACTCTGACGATAGGTGAGCGCATGGTGAAGGCCAAGATCAAGCGACGGGAAGAAGCCCGGGCGATCTACGAAGCAGCGCGCACGAAAGGCCAACAAGCGGGGCTGCTGGATCAGGAACGGCCGAACATTTTCACCCAGTCAGTCGCCAACATCATGCCAGGCGAAAAGATCACCGTCACGATCGGCTACGTGGAGACGCTCCAGTATGAAGATGGCTCCTATGAACTGGTGTTTCCGATGGTCGTCGGACCTCGGTACATCCCGGGAATGCCGACAGGGAAGCAAGGAGGCGGCTGGGCTCCTGACACGAATCAAGTTCCCGACGCGTCACGCATCACGCCACCAGTGACTCCTCCAGGTATGCGCGCGGGGCACGATATCTCCATCGAGGTATCGCTCGACGCCGGGCTCCCCCTCGAATCAGTCACCTCCATCACGCACCAAGTCAGTGTCGATAAGCCGACGCCAAGTCGCGCCCTAGTGCGCCTCACGAACAAGGCGACCATCCCCAACAAAGATTTCATCCTGAAGTACGATGTCGCCGGCAAGAAGATCGCAGACGCCGTACTGACCCATCGCAACGGCCAACATGGGAACGATGGCTTCTTCACGCTGATCCTCCAGCCGCCGGATCGCGTTACGCCCGCGGAGGTTACGCCAAAAGAGTTGGTCTTCGTGCTGGACACCTCAGGCTCCATGTCCGGCTTCCCGATCGAGAAAGCCAAGGAAACCATGAAGCTGGCCCTCGAGGGCCTCTACCCGCAGGACACCTTCAATCTCATCACGTTTTCAGGCGACACCCACATTTTGTTTCCCGCACCGGTGCCGGCCACCAAAGAGAATCTTCGGAAGGCCCAGACATTCCTGGCTTCCCGCCCCGGCAGCGGCGGCACTGAAATGATGAAGGCGATCCGCGCCGCGCTAGACCAATCCGATTCTCAGGACCACCTCCGGATCGTCTGTTTCATGACGGATGGGTATGTCGGGAATGACATGGAAATCATCGCTGAGGTGCAGATGCATCCGAACGCGCGGGTCTTCTCGTTCGGCATCGGGAGTTCGGTGAATCGCTTCCTGCTGGACAAGATGGCGGAGTATGGCCGGGGCGAAGTGGAATACGTCGGCCTCAAGGATGA
>JAHWYE010000216.1 GCA_020028195.1 Nitrospirota bacterium | reverse complement strand
GCCTACCTTGATGACGGCACGATGATCGTGGTGGACAACGCCAAGCGCTGTATCGGGAGGAACGTGGACGTGGTCGTGACCAGCGTCCTGCAGACGACAGCCGGCCGGATGATTTTCACGCGACTCAAAGAAGAGGCCGAAAACCTGGAGTTCCAGATCGCGCGTGGATAGGAGCCTATCGGAGAGTCGCCGTTCTACTGCGGCGAATGATCTATGACCATCTACTTCGTTCTCGGCTCGACAAAATCCTCACCGTATTTCAGAGAATACGCCTCCGGTGTTGGTCGAGCCTGCGGCCTCGTAGCTGGTCGCATCTCATTCGCCTCATGACAAACGGGACCATCCGACAGGCTCCCTACCGCACCGTTGCTCTCGTCCCTGCCGCCGGTCGTGGACTCCGTATGGGGAGCCACCTTCCCAAGCAGTTTCTGACCCTGGGGGGCCAGCCGGTTCTGGTCCATGCTCTTCGGACGCTTGAAGCAGCGGACCCGATCAATGGCATCATCCTAGCCGTGCCCGAGGCCGAGCGCGAGTTCTGCCTGACGGAGATCGTATCCCGCCACGGGTTCAAAAAAGTCACCAAGATTGTTTCGGGGGGAGATCAGCGACAGGACTCTGTTCGCCAGGCACTCTTCGCCGTGAGTGAGGAGACTGATCTCGTCATAGTGCATGATGCGGTCCGTCCATTCCTCACACAGGAGATGATCAGGCTCGTGATCGAACAGGCTACGAAGCACGGGGCGGCGATGGTGGCGATTCCGATGCGAGATACAGTGAAACAGGTTGGACCGGATGGGCTGATTGAAGGGACGGTTGACCGGCGTGACCTGTGGCTCGCGCAAACCCCTCAGGCATTCAGACGCAAGCTCTTGCAGGAAGCGCATCAGAAGGCCGAACGAGATGGCTTCCACGCAACCGACGATGCCCAACTGGTCGAGCGGCTTGGACATCGCGTGGCGGTCGTGCAGGGGAGCACGGAAAACATCAAGATCACACGGCCGGAAGATCTCGCGATCGGCGAGGCTATCTTGGCGGCGCGAAGAAACCGTTAAACGTTAATCGTGAATCGTTATTCGGTTCAGAGGTGGAAGCGAAACAGATCTTGCGTCTAACGAATAACGGTTAACGAGTAACGAAGGAAAGAGATGCGCATCGGTCTAGGCTACGATATCCATCCCTTAGGGAGCGGCCGGAAGCTGATTCTTGGAGGCGTGGAGATTCCGCACACGCAAGGCTTGGTCGGCCATTCAGATGCGGATGCGTTGGTCCATGCGGTGTGCGATGCTCTGCTTGGGGCAATGGGAGAAGGGGACTTAGGGAAGCACTATCCCAGCTCCGAACCGCGGTTCAAGAATATCTCCAGCTTAGTTCTCCTTGAGGAGATTGCCGGGCTGCTTGGGAAGAAAAGGTTTCGTCTGGTGAATCTGGACACCGTGATCACTGCACAGGCGCCACGCCTGAGTCCCCACCTGGCCGACATGCAAGACCGGATGGCAAAGGTGTTAGGGGTGAACCGCAATGTGGTGAACGTCAAGGTCAAGAGCGGAGAGGGCTTGGATGCGATCGGGAGAGAAGAGGCCATCGCCGCCCAGGCAATCTGTTTGATTGAAGCAAGTAAGATCTGAGGCGTGACCGATGTTCAAGACGATCAAACAGGATTTATACGTCGTGTTCGAGCGGGACCCGGCTGCGACCAGCACGCTGGAAGTGATTCTGACTTATGCCGGCTTCCACGCCCTGCTGGCCTATCGGCTCTCCCACTGGCTCAAGTCCAGGGGAGTGCCATTTATCCCTCGGGCTATCTCACAATTCGCCCGTTGGCTCACCGGGATCGAAATCCATCCCGCCGCCAGGATCGGGACCGGCTTCTTCATTGATCACGGCATGGGCGTCGTCATCGGCGAGACCGCGGAGATCGGCGATTACGTGACCCTGTTTCAAGGTGTGACATTGGGCGGGACCGGAAAGGAGCGGGGTAAGCGTCATCCGACGCTAGGGAACCACGTGGTTGTCGGCGCCGGATCGAAGATCCTGGGAGGCATTAGGATCGGTGACAATGTCAAGATCGGTGCCAATTCAGTCGTGCTGAAGTCGGTTCCAGCCAACTCCACCGTGATCGGTGTGCCTGCACGGGTCATCAAAATGGAAGGCGAACGACTCCCCGAAGCGACAATGGACCACACCAACATCCCCGATCCGATCGCCGATCGCTTCGAAGCCCTCGAGCGAGAATTGATCGAGCTGCGGAAGAAGCTCGAAAGTCAAGAGAACGAGTGATGGCCGAATCGCATGGAGGGAGCGGAGGACCGCTCGCCCCCAAGCCGCAACTAGTAATCCACACGCGCCAGATAGAGTCCGTGCGCGGGGGCGGTCATGCCGGCTGCACGACGATCTCTGGCTTCTAGAATTTCCTTCACATTCTTGGCCGACCGCTTGCCCTGACCCACCTCGACGAGCGTCCCCACGATCGCTCGCACCATCTGCTTGAGAAACCGGTCCGCTTGCGCTTCGATTTGGATCAGTGCCTGCCCTTGCTTGATCTCCAGTCGTCTGAGGTCGCATGTTGGATTCTTGTTGTCGGTGGGGGAGCCCTGGAAGGAAGAAAAATCGTGGCGTCCTACGAGTAGGTTCGCCGATTCGCGCATGGCGGCCAGGTCCAGGGGTTTGCGAATCTGCCAGGCGCGCTTGTGGTCCAAGGCCGACCGCTCCATTTGGCTCAAGATCCGGTATTCATAGAGCTTCACGCGAGCAGAGTAACGGGCATGAAAATCATCGGCCGCGTGCTCGGCCGACCGCACGCAGATGTCCTTGGGTAACAGAGCGTTCAACGCCCGTCCCCATTCCTCAACCGACAACGCCTTCTCCGTTCGGAAGCTCGCGACCTGCCCCAAGGCATGCACACCCGCGTCAGTCCGCCCGGCCCCGATCACTGGGATATAGGTTTGTGTGATACGTTGGAGGGCGGCTTCGACGGCGGCTTGCACCGTTGGTTGGACCGGCTGCCGCTGCCAGCCGGCGTAGGCTGTGCCGTCATACTCGATCGTCAACTTAAGGGTGGCCATGGACGACGAGGTGCTGACGTTAGACGGCGAGTAGATTCAGAAGAAGACGGCCTGGCTACTCCGCCAGCACTCTCTCCCTTTGCCGTGCGGAAGTCTGATGTGGGTTGACGAAGGATTTGATCCCTTGGAAAAGAGCCTCAGCGATGCGGGACAGGAAGGCCTCGCTCTGCATCAGTTGTTCCTCGGTGGGATTGGAGATGAAGGCGACCTCGGCCAAGATGCTCGGCATTGTAGTGAATCGGAGCACATAGAACGGAGCGGTCTTTACCCCATGATCGACAAGGTCGTAACGGCCGTCCAAGTGAGCGACCATGGCCTGCTTGGTAGTCCAGGCGAGGTCCAGCGAGTCTTCGATTTTCTTGGTCGTAAGCAGTTCCGCCACCAAGTATTGCCAGCCCACGCCGGTCTCGTCCAGGGGAGTTCCGTTTTCACGCGCTGCCACCTCCAGTGCGCGTCGATCACTGGCCTCGCCGAAATGATAGACCTCCAACCCTTTCGTTGATCGTTGCGGATGAGAGTTGACGTGAATCGAGACAAAGAGGTCGGCGTCCTTGCTGTTGGCGAACTTCGCACGATCCTCCAGCTCCACGAACACGTCCTTGTCTCGAGTCATCAACACTCGCTTCCCCAGGTGTGTGGCGATCAGATCGCGAAGACGAAGCCCGACTTTCAGGGTGATGTCTTTCTCCTCAGTCCCGTGACGACCGATGGCTCCGGTGTCCTTGCCGCCATGACCGGGGTCGATGACGATAGTCCGGATTTCTTCCTTCGAAAGCGCTTGCGCTATTCTGGGCGGCGCAACAGGCGTGGCTGGAGGGGTTTGGGATGAGTTGATGAGGTCCACAACCAGTCTGGCCGGACGATTCAGCGGCTGTACTCGATAATCACTGATCGTTTCCAGGTTCAGGGACACGGT